>JALZBE010000165.1 GCA_030947665.1 Vulcanimicrobiota bacterium
CGGTTGCGACTGGTGCACGGGCCCGCGACGCAAGAGCAGCAGCTGACGCTCGACGCCGACGGCCGTGCGCGCGCCGTGTTCCGCAACGTCGTGCCGGGGACGAGCCTCGCGTACGCGCTGGCTGACGTCGAAGGCAAGACGGCGATCGACATCGGGGCGGTGACCGTCGCGCCGCAAGCGCTGCTCGGGAACCGCGCGCGGCGCAGCGCCGAGGTGCAGATCGCGACGGACAAGCCGCGCTATCGCATCGGCGAGAAGCTGCACGTCAGCGCGTCGCTCGCCGGCGCGGCCGGCGACGCGTTCGTCGATTTCGAAGGCGCGCGCGCGATGGGCGAGCAGACGCTGCCCGCGAGCGGCGGCCGCGCGAGCGCGATCTTCACGGTGCCGGAGACCGTCGGTGATGCGGCGCTCGGCGTCGCGTTCGTGCGCGACGGCGCGCTCGAGTACGGCACGCAGCGCGTCGCGATCGACGGTCCGGGCCACGCGCGGGCGACGACGCTCGCCGCCGACAAGCCCGTGTACGCGCCGGGCAGCGTGGCGCACGTCGTGATCGCCGACGGCAATCAGCAGGCCGGTGCGACACTTGCGATCCGGCTCGGCGACGCGCGCGCGTCGAGTGGCGCGTCCTTCGAGGACGTCGCCGCGGTGCTCGCCGGCACCGGCACGACGACGCAGAATCCCGCGTCGTCCGATCCGGCCTGGCACGCATCGGTGCAGCCGACGCGCTCCACCGCGCTTGACATGTTGGCGAACGAGCCCAGCGCGCCGCTTGCCGAGACGCTGGGCGCACCGTCGGAGCACGCGCTGCTGTGGCGGATCGACCGCACCGACCGGGAAGGTTTCGACCTGGCGCTGCCGCAGGCGCCGGGCCGCTACGTCGTGTCCGTCCTTAAAGTCTCCGACGACGGCGACGTCGGCGCGGCGACGCTCGCGATCGAGGTTCGCTGATGTCCCAGACCGAGTTGATGCCGGCGCCCGTCCCGGCGGCGCCGGCCACGAACCGGCTGATGCTGCTGGACACGTACGGCCTCGTGTATCGCGCGTTCTTCGCGCTGCCCACGCTCACCACGACGCGCGGCATACACATCAACGCGGCGTACGGCTTCACGATGATGATGAACAAGATCATCGCGGACGAAAAGCCGACGCACGTGATCGCCGCGTTCGACAAAGGCTTGCCCGCGGCGCGCATCGCGCTGTACCCGGAATACAAAGCGCAGCGGGCCGAGACCGCGGACGAACTGCGCTCACAGTTCCCGCTGGTGCGCAAGATCCTCGCGACGTTCGCGATCCCGATCGTCGAGATCGACGGCGAAGAAGCCGACGACATCATCGCGACGCTCGCGACGCAAGCCGAAGCCGCGCAGCAGGACGTTCTCGTGGTGACCGGCGACCTCGACCTGCTGCAAATCGTCGACGGGCGCACGACGGTGCTCACGACGCGCCGCGGCATCACCGATCTGGGCCGCTACGATGCGGACAAAGTGCGCGAGCGGTACGATCTCGAACCGCGCCAGCTCCCCGACTACCGCGGGCTCAAGGGCGACCCGTCCGACAACCTGCCCGGCATCCCGGGCGTCGGCGAGAAGACGGCGATCAAGCTGGTGAAGAACGCCGGCTCGCTCGACGCGCTGATCGCGAACCCGAAGCTCGCGGGCACCGCGAAGCTCGAAGCGCTCATCGTGCAGTACGGCGAACAGGCGCGGGTGTGCCGCGACGTGTCGGTGATCGCGCGCGATCTTCCGCTGACGCTGGACTGGGAGAGCGCGCGGTACACGCAGCCGCCGAACGACGCGCTGTACGCGCTCTACAAAGAGCTCGAGTTCAAGACGCTGCTCGCGAAGCTGCCGCAGCCCGAGACGCTTCAGCCGGTCGCAAGCGACGAGGTGCTTCAAGGCAGCTACGACTCGTACACCTCAGTTACCGACCCGTCGGATTACGCGCGCATCGCGGCGCGGCTCGACGCCGCCGCGGCGCGCGAACGCGTCGCGGTAGCCGTGCGCGGCGATGCGCTCGCGGTGTCCGTCGACGACGGCACGGCGTTCGCATTCCTCACCTCCGCGCTTGCATCCGCACCCAGCGTGGGCGAGGCGTTCGCGCGGCTCTGGAACACGGTGCCGCACCTGGTCGCGTACGACTGCAAGCAGCTCATCGGCGCGCTGGGCCTGCGCGTGCGCACCATCGGCGACGACCCGATGATCGCATCGCACCTGCTGAACCCGTCGCGCACGTTCGCCGACGTCGCGCAGGGTTCGAGCGAGTTCCTCGACCGCGTGCTGCCCGACGATCATCCGGCCGCGGCGGCGGATGCCGCGGGACTGCTCGCGCGCAAGACGCGCGAAGAGCTCGAGCGCCGCAACCAGCTCGCGCTCTATAGCGACGTCGAGCTGCCCCTCGCGCCCGTGCTCGCGGCCATGGAACGCGCGGGCATCGCGCTCGATCCCGCAGCGCTGCAAGAAATCTCCGCGGAGGTCGACGCCGCGGTGGAACGGCTGCAGGCCGAAATCTTCGCGTTCGCGGGCGAGGAGTTCAACTTGGGTTCGCCGCAGCAGCTGGGCCGCATCTTGTTCGACAAGCTCGGCCTGCCGGCGGGACGGCAAAACAAGACCGGTTACGCGACCGGCGCCGACGTACTGCAAGGCCTTGCGAAGAGCTTCCCGGTCGCGGCCAAAGTGCTGGAATGGCGCGAGGTGTCCAAGCTCAAGAGCACCTACGTCGACGTGCTGCCGACGCTCATCGACGCGAACGGCCGCATCCACACCGTCTTCAACCAAACGTCGACCGCGACGGGCCGTCTGTCGTCGACGAACCCGAACCTGCAGAACATCCCCGTGCGCAGCGAGCTCGGCCGGCGCATTCGCAAAGCGTTCGTCGCGCCGGGCGACGACCGCGTGCTGCTCGCCGCGGACTACTCGCAAATCGAGCTGCGGCTGATGGCGCACCTGTCCGGCGACGAGGCGATGCGCACGGCGTTTCACGAGCGCCAGGACATCCACGACTTCACCGCGCGCAAGATCTTCGACATCGGGCCGTTCGCCGACGTCGATCCGAATCAGCGGCGCATGGCGAAATCGGTGAATTTCGGCTTGCTGTACGGGATGTCGGACTTCGGCCTCGCGCAGCGGTTGGAGATCGACCGCGGCACCGCGCGTACGATGAGCGAGACGTACTTCGAGCGCTTCCCCGGCGTGCGCGGCTACATCGACCGCTGTCTCGAAGAGGCGCGCGAGCGCGGCTACGTGGAGACGCTGCTCGGGCGGCGCCGGTACATGCCCGACCTGCGCTCGCGCAACTACATGCTGCGCGCCGCGGCGGAGCGTGAGGCTACCAACGCGCCTCTGCAAGGCTCGGCGGCCGACCTGATGAAGCTCGCGATGGTCCGGCTCGCGCGCCGGCTCGATGCGAGCGAGCTCGATGCGGTCATGCTGCTGCAGATCCACGACGAGCTGATCTTCGAGGTGGCCGCGCGCGACCTCGACGCGGTGGGCCGCGTTGTCAAGTACGAAATGGAGCACGCGCTGGAGCTGAGCGTGCCGGTCGAAGCGACCCTGAAGACGGGAAAAAACTGGTACGACGTAGAGAGTTACGACCCTGATGCGCAAGTCGACGACACCTAGCCTTTTCGTGCTCGCGGCAGTGCTCGCGCTCACCGCGCAAAGCCCCGCGCCGGCGGAGAGCGCGACGCCGCAGGGGTGGTGCACGCGCTTCCCGCTGCCGCGCCCGGACCTCCCGGGGCTCAACGTCAACGGCAACCCGGTTCACCGCGGCCGCGCGGCGGAGTGCCGCGTGCTCGAGGTGCGGGCGGGCCGTACGAAGCTGCGGCTCGCCGTCGCCGCGACCAACGCGCAGCGCGAGCACGGCCTGATGAACGTGCCGTTCGTGCCCGCCGGCCAAGGGATGCTCTTCGCGTTCCCCGGCGACGACGACATGCGCGGGTTCTGGATGAAGGACACGATCACGCCGCTCGACATGGTGTTCGTGCGCAAGGACGGCATCATCGTGATGATCGCGGAGAACGTGCCGGCGACCAAACCGGGGACGCCGGACAACAAGATCGCGCGCCGCGAGGCGGTCGCGAAATACGTCATCGAACTGGGCGCGCGCGAGTCCGAGCGCATCGGGCTGGAGCCGGGCATGCAACTCTACATCGAAGCGATCGACGCAAAATGAACGCGGTGCGCGTGCTCGCGGCAGCGGCCGTATTCGCGTGTACCGCAGCGTCACCGGAGCCGCGCGCCGCACCACCGGACCCGGGCGCGCCGCTCACCGGCGACCAGATCCTCGCGCGCGCGAAGACCGTGTTTCGTTCGCATCCGCGCCCGCCGTTCGTCACGTACACGCTGGTGCGCCGCGACCTGCACAACGGGGCGCCCGATTTCGAGAACAGCTACACGCTCAAGCTGTGGTGCCGCACGGCGGACCGCTCCGCGCTCGCGCGCAAGGCCTGGAAGGGCAAAGCGTACGGCGATCTGGAGAACATCACGGTGATGTTCGACAAGGCCGTGGACCCCGGACCGCCGACGGCCGACATGTTCGAGAAACGTCTGTTCGGCGCGACAGGCGCGCACCTCGACGCGACGCCGGCGCCGTCACCCGGCACGCAAGGCGCGAACGCCGGGATCGGAACGTCGAGCGCGCCCGTGGACGTGCCGGCGGCGTTGCCGGAGATCGGCCGCGTCGGCTCGCGTGACGGCGATTACCGCGTCGTGCGCGTCGCGCGCGACGGCGAGCTGATCCATCTCTGGCTCGAACCGAAAACGGACGCCGAACGCAACCGGCTCGACGAGATGTGGGTCGACGCGCGGACGTACGACGTGCGGCGAGCGCGCGTGCGCGACCATCTCTACTTCGGCATCACCGGCCAGTCGATCGAGGACACCTTCGACGTGCGCTTCACGCCGGGGCCCGGCGGTCTTCCGCTCATCACGTCGATCCACGGCGAGACGAAGTACGGCCAGTTCGAGACGGACTACACGTTCCGCGACGTGACGTTCCCGCCAGAGCTGCCCGCATGGTACTTCGAGCCGAAGCAATACGGCGCGCACCGCTCCGACGCGCCGGCCTAACGGTGGCAGACCACGGGCGGTCGTCTCTGGGCCGAGCCTCCTGACGGCGACCCCGGTCTCGTCTCGCGGCTTCGGCCGCAACAGCGGAGTGACGGGCCGTGTCTCGAGCAGAGGTGCCCGAGCTTCCTGAAGTCGAGACCATCGCGCGCGGTCTCGCAAATGCCGTTACCGGCAAGACCGTCGCTTCGGCGACGGTGACGATGCGCAAGATCGCCGTCGCGCCCGAGGGAGTGTTGTTCGAGCAAGCCCTCGCCGGTGAGACGATCGCCTCGGTCGGCCGCCGCGCGAAGTATGTCCTTTTCCAGTTGGCATCCGGGCGGCGGCTCGCGGTCCATCTGCGGATGACCGGCCGGCTCATCGTCCAGGGCGCGCAATACACTGAGCCCTACCCGTACACCCACGTCCTGCTCACGTTCACCGACGGCTCGCGGCTCAGCTTCGCGGACGTCCGGCAGTTCGGGCGGATGCGGCTGCTCGCCGCGGACGACCCATGGGACGCCGACGGCGGGGTCGAGCCGCTTTCTGAGGGCTTTACCAGGGACGCGTTTGTGAGTATGCTGGACGGGCGTCGAACGCCGATCAAGACCTTGTTGCTCGATCAGAGCAAGATCGCCGGGGTCGGAAACATCTACGCATGCGAAGCCTTGTGGGAAGCGGGGATCCGGCCGAGCCGACCGTCCCACAAGATCAGCAAGCCGGCGAGAGGCCGGCTGCACGGCGCGATCCGAGACGTGCTCCACCGCTCCATCGAGGCGCGAGGGACCAGCGTCGACGATTACGTCGACGCCGAGGGGCTGAAGGGCGGGTTTCAAAACCAACTCGCCGTCTATGGCCGCCTCGGTCAACCGTGTCCCCGATGCGGGAAGCCCATCGTGCGCACGGTCATCGGACAGCGCGGGACCTGGTGGTGCCGCGGCTGCCAGAAGTAAAAAAATATTAGCGAAGGAAGTTACTCCACCATCACTAGCACACTCGACCTCGAACCGCAGGACCCGCAAGCCCAAGCCCAAGCCGATGCGACGGCGCCGGCGCAACCGCAGGCCGCGGCCCCCGAAGTCCATCCCGAACCTGAAGTCGAAGACCAGCTCGCGCTGGAGCAGCGCCTCTACGAAGAGTCCCTGAAAGTCCTCGACGAGGGCCAGGTGCTCACCGGCGTCATCGTCGCCAAGTACCAGGACGAATTGCTCGTCGACATCGGCGGCAAGTCCGAGGGCATCCTGCCGTTCCGCGAGCTCTCGCTCGCGATCGAACCCAAGG
>JALZBE010000166.1 GCA_030947665.1 Vulcanimicrobiota bacterium
CCGCCGGCGGCGTGGTCGGGGCGTTTCGACGCCGTGCTCTCGTTCTTCGCGCTCGAGCACGTGAGCGACCCGCGCGGTTTTCTGACGACGATCCGCGCGCTGCTGCGGCCCGGCGGCGAGCTGCACTTGACGGTGCCGAACGTGCGGCGCAACGCCGGCGACTTCATCGTCGTCGACCACGTCAATCACTTCATGCCGAGTTCGCTGCGCCGCGCGTTGTCGGACGCGGGCTTCACCGACGTGCGGATCGACGAGAACGCCCACGACGCCGCGTACGTCGTCGACGCGCGCCGCGGCGTGGCGCCCGTCGACGCGGGGGTGCATGCTGATGTCGCCGCGTACGTCGCCGAGGCGCGGCGGTTCGCGGGCTTCTGGTCGGCGGCGAACCACGCCGTCGCTTCGTTCGAGCGCGAGCAGGGGCTCGGCCGCAAGAGCGCGATCTACGGCAGCGGGTTCTACGGGGTGTTCATCGCCAGCCGGCTCGCCGACCGCTCGAACCTCGCCTACTTCCTGGACCGCAACCCGCACCAGCAGGCCAAGCGCATTTTCGACCGGCCCGTGCTTGCTCCGGAGGCGATCGAGGACGACGTCGACGTGGTGTACCTCGGGCTCAACCCGGCGCAGGCCGCCGGGATCGCTGCCGGGGTCGCCCCTCTCCATACACGCGGCCGGGCGTTCTTTTTCATCTGACCGCCCTTCCCCCGGACGCGACGGCCTGGTATAGTGCTAAGGTTGCCCAGGATTCCCCGGGCACGATTTCACCCGGCCGGAGGCCGGGGGTGCATGCGTCCATCATGGCGCCAAGGACGGCGGCCGCGGACTGCAGAGAGGCTCATTAGTTCATCATGGCATCAGGCGTCACCATGCGCGCTCTTCTGGAGGCGGGGGTCCATTTCGGACACCAGACCCGCCGCTGGAATCCGAAGATGAAACCGTACATCTTCCAAGAGCGAAACGGTATCTACATCATCGACCTGTCCAAGACGTTGGCGATGCTCAACGACGTGTTCGACGCGGTCAAGGAAATGTCGCGCCAGGGCCGCGTCGTGCTGTTCGTCGGCACGAAGAAGCAGGCGCAGGACGTCGTGCGCGAAGAGGCCGAGCGCGCCGGCACGTTCTTCGTCAACCAGCGCTGGCTGGGCGGCACGCTCACCAACTTCGCGACGATTCAAAAGCGCATCTCGCGCTTGCGCGAGCTCGAGGGCATGCGCCAGCAAGGCACGTTCGATCTGCTTCCGAAAAAAGAAGTCGCGCGGCTCACCGACGAGCTGGAGAAGCTCGAGAAGTTTCTCGGCGGCATCAAGGACATGCACCGCCTTCCGGACGCGATGTTCATCGTCGACCCGAAGAAAGAGCGCATCGCCGTCGCCGAAGCGCAGAAGCTGAAGATCCCGATCATCGCCGTGATCGATACCAACTGCGATCCCGACGAGATCAACTACGCGGTCCCGGGCAACGACGACGCGATCCGTAGCGTGCGGCTGATGGTGTCCACCATCGCCAACGCGATCGTCGAAGGCAAGACCGAGACGGAGTCCGCGTACGACGCGGCCGATTACGACCAGCAATACACCGAGCTCGCGCCCGAACCGGCGGCGGCCGGCGCCTGAGCGAGAGAACGACTTGAACACCGCGTACAAACCCACCGCCGACGAGATCAAGAAGCTTCGCGACGAAACGGGCGCCGGGATCTCCGACGTCCGCAACGCGCTCATCTGGGCCGAAGGCGACCCGGAGCGCGCGAAGGCGCGCTTGAACGAGACCGGCCACGCAAAGGCCGAGAAGAAGGCTGAACGCGCCGCGAACGAAGGCCTCGTCGGCTCGTATATCCACGCCGGCGGCAAAATCGGCGTGCTCGTGGAGATCAACTGCGAGACGGACTTCGTCGCCCGCAACGAGCGTTTCAAAGAGCTCCTGCGCGACGTCGCGATGCACGTCGCGGCGATGTCGCCGAAATATCTCGACCGCGAGGCGGTTCCGGCCGAGGAGCTGGCCGAGGTCAAGGCGGAGTTCGAGAAGACGCTGCCCGCGGGCAAGTCGCCCGAGGTCGTCGAGAAGATCCTCGCCGGCAAGTTGAACAAGTGGTACGAAGAGCATACGCTGCTGGAGCAGCCCTTCGTCAAGGACGACGCGCAGTCGGTCGGGGAGCTGGTGACCAGCGTCTCCGGCGTGCTCGGCGAAAAGATCCGCGTCCGCCGCTACATGAAGTTCGCCCTCGGCGAAGAGTAGTCTCCCGGAGAGGAAAACCGTGCCCAAACCCGCCTACGAACGCGTTCTCCTGAAACTCTCCGGTGAAGCGTTTGCCGGGCGGGGCGGCAACGTCGACGTCGATACGACGACGGCGATGGCGCGCGAGATCGCGCAGGTCCATGCCGACGGCGTCACAACCGCCGTCGTCGTGGGCGGCGGCAACATTTGGCGCGGCAAAGTCCACGAGGCCGCCGGGATGGACCGCGCGACCGCGGACTACATGGGCATGCTCGCAACCGTGATCAACGCGCTGGCGCTGCAGGACTCGCTCGAACGCATCGGCGTGCCGTCGCGCGTGCAGACCGCGATCGCGATGAACGCGATCGCCGAGCCGTACATCCGCCGCCGCGCGATGCGCCATCTCGAGAAGGGCCGCGTCGTGATCTTCGCGGCCGGCACCGGAAACCCGTATTTCACCACCGACACCACCGCCGCGCTGCGCGCGGTCGAGGTGGGCGCACAGGCGATCCTCAAGGCAACCAAAGTGGACGGCGTGTACAGCGCCGACCCGTTCAAGGATCCCTCCGCGACGCGCTTCACGCACCTGGACTACCTGCGCGTGCTGGAGCTGGGCCTCGAGGTGATGGACTCCACCGCGCTGACCCTGTGCATGGACAACGGCCTGCCGATCATCGTGTTCGACATGAACGTCCCGGGCAACATCCGCCGGGTGGTTATGGGCGACCAGATCGGGACGACCGTCTCACGGAGTACGGCGCGGGTCCACGGCGAAGGGGTCGGCCATGTTGGATGACGTCTACCGCGACACCGAGTCGAAGATGAAAAAGGCGATCGAGGCGACGACGAGCGATTTCGCCGCGATCAGGACCGGCCGGGCCTCGCCCTCGCTGCTCGACCGGCTCCACGTCGAGGCGTACGGCTCCAGCGTCCCGCTCAAGAACGTCGCCAGCGTGAACTCGCCCGACGGCCGCTCGCTGCTGGTGACCGCGTTCGACAAGAGCGTGGTCGGCGCGATCCGCAAGGCGATCGAGACCAGCGATCTGGGGCTCAACCCCAACGTCGACGGCGCGACGATCCGCCTCTCGATCCCCCAGCTCAACGAAGAGCGCCGGAAAGATCTCGTCAAGCTGATCAAAAAGAAATCGGAAGAGCACAAAGTCGCCGTGCGCACGATCCGCCACAAAGCGATCGACGAGGTCAAGGCGCTCGGCAAGAAGCACACGATCACCGACGACGACATCAAGCGCGGAACGGATCAGATCCAGAAGTTCACCGACAAGTACATCAAGCAGATCGACGATCTCGTCCACAACAAAGAAAAAGAGATAATGGAGGTTTGAGCGCCTCCATGCTTTCTCTTGAAGACGTCGCGATGCTCCCATGGCGCGCGGCACTTCTGGTGCTTGGGGACCGTTCCGTGCGGTTTCGCGTGCTGAGCCCGCCCTATGCTGCCATGGGCGTCGGCGTGCTGCGGGCGCTGCGTGTGCGCGCGCTCGACGGCGAGCATGACGGCGCCTGGGAGCTCGTTGCCGGCTATGACGGGTACGAGCGAATCTAAGATGGCGACGCTGCTCAAACCGCCGCGCGGGGTGACGCTCGATGCGAGCCGGCTTCCAAAGCACGTCGCGATCATCATGGACGGGAACCGCCGCTGGGCGCGCGCGCGGCGCCTGCCCGCGATCGAAGGCCATCGCCGCGGCATCGTCGCGTTGCGCGACGTCACGCGCGCCGCGAGCGATTGGGGCATCCCGATGCTCACCGTCTACGGGTTCTCCACCGAGAACTGGAAGCGCGACAAGACGGAGATCTCGCTGCTGCTCGACCTGTGCGTGTACTTCGCGCAAAACGAGCTCGCCGAGCTCGACCGCAACAACGTGCGCGTGCAGATCATCGGGCGCTACGAACAATTGCCGCCGGCCTCCAAAGACGCGCTCGACCGGCTGGTCGCGAAGACCGCGCGAAACACCGGCCTGGTGCTCAACCTCGCGGTGAACTACAGCGCCCGCAGCGAGCTGCGCGACGCGGTCGCACGCATGATGCGCGACGTGCAAGCCGGGTCGCTGGCGATCGACGCGATCGAGGACGACACGCTCGCGTCGTACCTGACTACCGCGGGGATGCCGGATCCCGATCTGCTGATCCGGCCCGGGGGCGAGTCGCGGCTGTCAAACTTTCTGCTGTACCAGGTCGCGTACGCCGAGCTCGTGCTGCGCGACACGTTCTGGCCCGATTTCTCGCGCGACGCCTTCGGCGAAGCGATCGCCGAATACCAGCGCCGGCTCGACGAGCGATGACGACGGCGGCGTCCGCGGCGCCCGCGTCGGCGGACGAGCCCAACCCGCAGCCGTCGGTCAGCACGCGCCGCGTGGTGATCGGGCTGCTGCTCGCGGTCGTCGGCTTCGCGGCAGTCGCGTGGCTGCCCGCGTTCACCGTGCTCGTGCTGTTCCTCGCGTCGTGCTGCGTGTACGAGTTCGCCGGGTTATCGGCGCGCAAAGGGCCCGCGGTCGAGCTTTCCGTCGCGATGGCGGCGGTATGGGCGTACATCATCCTCACCCACCTCGGCCTGATCCATCAATACGAAGGGCTGCTGCTCGGGGCGACGGTGATCGTCGCGCTCGCGACGGCGGCGTTCACCGCGGAGTCCGGCTACTTCGCGCGCAGCGGCTACACGGTGCTGTGCGTGCTGTACATCGGCAAGCTGCTGACGTACTTCATCGCGATCCGGGCGCTGCACGACGGCGCGTTGTGGATGGTCTGGATCATCTTCATCGTCGCGTTCACCGACATCTTCGCGATGCTGATCGGCACCGCGTTCGGCACGCATCTGCTCACCAAGCTGTCGCCGAAGAAAACCGTGGAGGGCGCGGTCGGCGGCTTCGTCGCCGCGCTCGTCGCGGGCGCGGCGATCGCGCTGGTTCCGTGGGTGCACGTCGCATGGTGGCAAGGCGTGATCGTCGCCGCGATCACGTCGTTCGCCGCGCAGGCCGGCGATCTCGTCGAGAGCGCGCTCAAACGCGATGCGAAGGTCAAGGACGCGGGCTCGCTGATCTCCGGCCACGGCGGCGTGCTGGACCGCTTCGACTCCTACATCTTCGCCGGCATCGCGTTCTACTTCGCGTTGTACGTGATCGGCGTGATCTCGCAGTACCGGCTGGTGAACTCGTGACCAGGCCACAGGCTCACGGTGACCGCAAGCGCGTTGCGATCCTCGGCAGCACCGGCAGCATCGGGTGTCAGGCGCTCGACGTCATCGCGCGCCATCCCGAACGCTTCGAGGTCGTCGGGCTCGCCGCGGGCCGCAACGTCGAGCTGCTCGCCGAGCAGGCCGCGCGCTTCGGACCGCACGTCGTTTCCAGCGCCGCCGACGGTCGCGCCGGATTGCACGCCGTCGCGTGCGAGAGCGATGCGCAGCTCGTGCTCGCCGCCACCGACGGTTCCGTCGCGTTCGACGCCGTGTTCGCCGCGGTCGATCGCGGCATCGACGTCGCCGTCGCGAACAAAGAGCTGATCGTCGCGGCGGGCGAGCTGCTCGTCGCGCACGCGGGGCGCAGCGGGGCGACGCTGCTGCCGGTCGACAGCGAACACTCCGCGATCTTTCAATGCCTGCAGGGCGCGCCGCGCGACCGCGTCGCCGCGATCGTCATCACCGCGTCGGGCGGCCCATTTCGCGATCGCACCGCGGAGCAGATCGCGTCGGCCACCGTCGCCGAGGCGCTCGCGCACCCGACCTGGCAGATGGGCGTGAAGAACACCATCGACTCGGCGACGCTGATGAACAAAGGTCTGGAAGTGATCGAGGCGTCGAAGTGGTTCGGCGTGCCCGGCGACCGCGTCCAGGTCGTGGTCCACCGCACGTCGGTCGCGCACGGCTTCGTGGTGTTCACCGACGGCAACGTGATCGGCCAAATCGCCGCGCCCGACATGCGGCTGCCGATCGGGTACGCCCTGGCCTACCCGGACCGGCTCGACGACCGCGCCGGCGCCGGCGACCCCATCGAGGCGCTGGGCGGGCCGCCCGGTGCGGACGTGACGGCGCTGACCTTCGAGCGCCCCAACCCCCAGCGGTTCCCGTGCCTGCGGCTGGCCTACGAGG
>JALZBE010000167.1 GCA_030947665.1 Vulcanimicrobiota bacterium
AGCCCGGCCGCCGGCACGCCGGCGCCGTCCGCCGCGCCCACGCTGCCGCCCGCGCGCCTGCTGTTCAGCGGCACCGCCATGCCGCTGAAGCTCCTGGCCAATCGCCCGGCGGTGTTCGCGCTCTACGCGCTGCCGCATCCGTCCACGCCGAAGGCGTCGGTCATGCCTGCGGCGTCGGGATTCTCCGCGCCGCACGCGGCGGTGTCGAGCTCGCCGAGCGGTGCGCCGTCCGCATCGCCCGCGCCCGCGAAAACCTAGTAGCGGACTCCGCGTCGGCTCAGGCGACTTTCTCTTCGACGGCTTCTTCCGCGTCGGCGACGAGCACGATCTTGCCGAGCACGTGACCGCGTTCGAGGCGGCGGTGCGCTTCCGCCGCGTCGTCGAGCGAGTACGTCGCCGCGATCGGTACGTCGATCGGCGCCGCGTCGATCGTCGCGGTCAATCGCGCGAACGTCTGCGGCGTCGGCACGCCGTCGAACGCGCGCGCGGGTGTTCCGTCGGGCACCACGACGCCGTTGGGATGCGCGATCGTGCCGCCGTCGCGCAGCGCGGCGATGCAGCGTTCGAGCGCCGGTCCGCCCGCGAGGGCGAGGATCGCGTCGACGCCGCCGGGCGCGACGCGGCGCGCGATCGCGAGCACGTCGTCGTGCTGCGTGTCGACGGCTTCGTCGACGCCGAGCCGGCGCAGCAGCTCGCGCCCGTCGCCGCCATTCGCGGTCGCGATCACGCGCGCGCCGCGCCGCTTCGCGAGCTGCACCGCCATCGTTCCGACGCCGGCCGTGGCGCCATGGACGAGCACCGTCTGGCCGGCGCGCAGCCCGAGCACGTCGTCGATGCCCGCGAGCGCCGTCAGCCCCGTCACCGGGATCGCGCCGGCCTCGCGAAAGTCCAGCGACGTCGGCATCGGCGCGACGTGCTCCGCGCTGAGCACGACGTACTCGGCGTAGAAGCCGCCCTTGCGGTCGCCGTACGCGTAGCCGTACACCGCGTCGCCGAGGTGCAGGCCGCGCACGTCGTCGCCCAGCGCCGCGATCGTGCCCGCGCCGTCCGCGCCCAGCACCATCGGAAAACGCTCGCGGCCGCCGGCCCATAGGCCGCGGCGCGCTTTGGCGTCCCAGATCCCGACGCTCGCGGTATCGACGCGGATCAGGACTTCGTGGCCGTCGACGGGCGGGACGGCGATCTCATGGACGGTCAGCCGCTCGGGCCCGCCGAACGCATCGATCGCGACGGCCCGCATCGTCGCGGGCGCGGCCCGGTCCGCCCTCATGCGCGCCGTGACCGGCCGCGCGTTCGGCGCGGTTGCGTCGCCAGGCGGCGGGCAGGTTACTTCGCGGGTTCGGCGGGCGGCGCTACGGTCGCGCTCGCGCCCATTTCCCCCGAGACAAGCACGGGGTTCGGGACGGTCTCGACGGCGGCGGCCGTCGCCGGCAAGACGGTGTTGGCGTCGGTGAGCCACTGCTGCTCGTCGGGCAGCCGCGCGATGGCGCCGGCGCCGACGACGAGCGTCGCGGGCGCGGTCGCGAAGGCGCGGCCGACCCGGCCGTTGAGCTGCTTCCAGACGCGCAGCACCTTCACGACGTAGTGCTGCGTCTCGGCGTACGGCGGCACGCCGCCGAACCGCTCGACCGCCATCGGGCCGGCGTTGTAGCCGGCGATTGCGAGCTTCATCGCGTCGGGCTTGCCGGCGAAACGGTCCATCAGCGTCTTGAGGTATGCGGAGGTGCCCCGGAGGTTCTCGGCGGCGTTCCAGGCGTTCACGCCCAAGGTCGCGGCCGTTGCCGGCATCAGCTGGCCGAGCCCGCGTGCTCCGGCGCGCGACACGGCGTTGGCGCGCCAGCGCGACTCGACCGTCACGATCGACATGATGAAGCGCGGGTCGAGGTGCGTCCGCCACGCGTCGGCCATGACCGAGCGCGCGTAGGCCTCCGCCTTCGCGAGCGGCAGCTTGGGGTTGATCGTCCGCAGGACGGCGGCGTAGACCGCCGTCGTCGGACCGGCCGCCGAGGCCCCCGGGGCGACCGCGTCGTCCGCATAGGCCGGGACGGCGGCGGCGCCGCAAAAAACGAAAAGCGCTGCGGTATAGCGCAGCGAGGAAAGCCCGAACATCACCCCTTCCGTTCGGACGCAGGGCGGGCCGGCCTTCCCGCATTGAACGGTCCCGGTCGAAATCTGACCGGGAGTTTACGTCCGGTGGATGTCGTCCAGCCAGCGAACGGCCTCGGGCTTCTCGGCGGCGGAGATGTCGAGGTTGACCACGACCGGGTCCTGGCCGCTGCGGACGAGCACGCAGTCGAGCGGCTCGTCCGGCGCGGCGTTGATCTCTTGGTGCGGGACGTAGGGCGGCACGAAGATGAAGTCGCCGGGGCCCGCCTCGGCGACGAACTCCAGCCGCTCGCCCCAGCGCATGCGCGCGCGACCGCGCACCACGTAGATCACGCTCTCGAGGTCGCCGTGGTGGTGGGCGCCGGTCTTGGCGTCCGGCTCGATCGTGACCGTCCCCGCCCACAGGTTGCGCGCGCCGGCCGTGGCGGTCGTGATCGCCGCGGCGCGGTTCATGCCGGCCGTCTGCGGCGTGTTCGGGTCGAGATCGCAGCCGCTCACCACGCGGACGCCGTCGAACTTCCAACGCGCTCCATCGTTTGCCATCATAGTACGTTTCTACGGACGACCCGGCCACCCGCCTGGCACGGTGAACGCGTAGGTTCGTCGTATGAAGCGACATGCGCCTCGTTGACGGGCGGGTGGTCTACGCGGCCTCCGATTTGAACGACTATCTCGCGTGCCCACATCGCATCGCGCTGAACCGGCGGGCGCTGTTGCGCCGCGACGCGCCGCTCGACGACGACCCGACGCTGAAGATCATCGCGGCGAAAGGGCGTCAGCACGAAGCCCGGGTGCTCGAGCGCATGGAGGGCGAGGGCGTCGCGGTGGTGCGAATCCCCGAAGGCGACAACACCGCGCACGATCTGCTCGAGGCGGTTCGCACGACGCGCCGGGCGATGGCGAGCGGCGCCGAGGCGATCTACCAGGCGTCGTTCCTGGACGGCGCGTGGACCGGCCGCGCCGACTTCCTGATCCGCGTCGACGGCGCGCCCAGCGAATTGGGCTCATGGTCCTACGATGTCGCGGACACCAAGCTCGCCATCCGCGAAAAACCGCAGTTCCTCGTGCAGCTCTGCACGTACGCGGAGCTGGTCGCCGCGGTGCAGGGCGTGCTGCCGCGCAGCGTGCGCGCGCTGTTCGGCGACGGCACCGCGACGTCGTACGACCCGCGCCGCTACGTCGCGTACGTGCGTGCGGCCAAACGCCGTTTCATCGACGCCGTCGACGCACTCGATCCCGATACCGTGCCCGAGCGCGTAACGGCGTGCGAGCAATGCGTCTGGTCGGCGCGCTGCGACGGCGTGCGGCGCGACGTCGATCATCTCTCGCTCGTCGCGGGGATGCGGCGCGATCAGACCAAACGGCTCGTCGCGGCCGGCATCGCGACGCTCGAACGGCTCGCGACTGCCGCCGAGGACGCGCACCCGCCGAAGATGGCGGTGCAAACATTCGCGAACTTGCGGCGCCAGTCGGCGTTGCAGCTGAACCAGCGCACGACCGGCGCGCACTCCTACGAGCTGCTCGCGCCGCGCGAGCTGCACGGCTTCGCGGCGCTGCCGCAGCCGAGCGACGGCGACGTGTACTTCGACATGGAAGGCGATCCGCTCTACGAGGCGGGGAAGGGTCTGGAGTACTTGTTCGGCGCGTTCGTGCCGGACGACGCGCGCCGGCCGTACTACGACTTTTGGGGCGAGACGCGCGACGGCGAAAAGCAGGCGTTCGAAGCGTTCGTCGACTGGCTCGTCGCGCATCGTGTGAAGCACCCGCACGCGCACGTGTACCACTACGCGTCGTACGAGAAGACGGCGCTGCGCACGCTGGCGATGCGCCACGGCACGCGCGAGGAAGACGTCGACGACTTGCTGCGCGGCGAGGCGCTCGTCGATTTGTACGCCGTGGTGAAGGGCGCGCTCGCGCAATCGCAGGACGGCTACTCGATCAAGAAGCTCGAAGTGTTCTACGACTTCGCGCGCGACGCCGTCGTGCGCCGCGGCGACCAGTCCATCGTCGCGTTCGAGGAATATCTTCAGGACCGCGACGAGGCCAAGCGCGCCGACATCGTGCGCTACAACGAGGAAGACTGCGTCTCGACGCACCGCTTGCACGCGTGGCTGCTGACGCTGCGCGACGAGGCGCGCGCGCAGCACGCGGGCGAGATCCCGTTCCGCCCGCAGCGCGATCCGCGCGAGCGCACCGAGGCCGAGCGCAAGCTCGAGGAGGAACGCGACGTGCTGCAGCGCGCGCTCCTCGACGGCGTGCCCGGCGAGTCGCCGCGCGCATTGCTCGCGCACCTGCTGGCGTATCACCGGCGCGAGGACAAACCGGTGTGGTGGGCGCTGTTCGACCGCTTCGAGAGCGCGGCCGACAGGTCGTTCGTGGACGACGATTCCGAAGCGCTCGGCGGGCTCGTGCCGGCGGCGGAGTTTCCGCCCGAAGATCCGGCGCGCCGCAACGCGCGCCCGATCTTCACGTACCGTTTTCCGCCGCAGCAGCACAAAGTCGGCGCCGGCACGTTTCTCGATCCGCACCGGCGCGACGCGCCCGGGCTCGAGGTCGTCGCGGTCGACGACGACGAGCAGATCGTGCGGCTCAAGAAGTGGCCGGACACGCCGCACCCGCGCGCGCTCGTCCCCGGCGGCCCGATCCAGACCGGTGCGCAGCGCGCGGCCCTGCGCAGGCTCGGCGAGGCGCAGCTCGACGGCACGATTCGCTCGCGCTACTCCGCGGCGTGGGCCATCCTCCAGCGCGAGGCGCCGCGAATCACCGGACTGCACGAAGGTGCGCGCGTGCAGCCGGCGATGCGGCCCGGCGCCGAAGCAATCGATCCCGGCGACGTCGCGGACCTCGCGCGCCGGCTCGACCGCAGCGCGCTGACGGTGCAAGGGCCGCCCGGCACCGGCAAGACGTACACGGGGGCGCACGTTATCGCGGCGCTGCTCGCAGACGGCAAACGCATCGGCGTGACGTCGACCAGCCACAAGGCGATCAACAACCTGCTGCACGAAGTCGAGGCCGCGGTCGCGCGCCGCGGCGAGACGTTTCGCGGAGTGAAGCGCTGCGACGGCGGCAAAGACGACACGCGCTTCGAATCGACGCAGCCGAACGCGTTCGTGGAATGCGCGGAGAAAAACGCGTCGTTCGCCGAATACGATCTCGTCGCCGGCACGTCGTGGCTGCTCGCGCGCGACGACCTCGCCCGCGTCGACTATCTCGTCATCGACGAAGCCGGCCAGGTCGCGCTCGCGGACGCGCTGGCGATGGCGACCAACGCCGACAACGTCATCCTGCTCGGCGATCCGCTGCAACTCGCGCACGTCTCGCTAGGGATCCATCCGGATACCGCGGGCGCTTCGGTGCTCGAGCATCTGCTCGGCGAGCACGGCACGGTCCCCGAAGACCGCGGCGTGTTTCTCGACCGCACGTTCCGCATGCATCCGGCGCTGTGCGAATTCGTCTCGACGATGGTGTACGAAGGCCGGTTGTGTTCGGCGGCGTCGTGTGCGGCGCAGCGCATCGACGCACCGTGGTTCGCGGGTGCCGGGATGCGCTACGTGCCCGTCGATCACGACGCGAACGTCCAGTCGTCGGAGGAAGAAGCCGCCGCGGTCGAAGCGATCGTCGCCGGTCTCGTCGGCGGCACGTTCACCGACCGGCACGGCGCGATGCGGCCGCTCGGCGTCGCCGACGTCCTGGTGGTGTCGCCGTACAACGCGCAGGTGCGGCTGTTGAAGAACCGGTTGCGCAAGCGGTTCGGGGACGGCGTGCGCGTCGGTACCGTCGACAAGTTCCAGGGCCAGGAGGCGCCGGCCGTGATCTACTCGCTCGCGACGTCGACGTCCGACGACGCTCCGCGCGGCGCCGACTTCCTGTTCGAGGAAAACCGCTTCAACGTCGCGATTTCGCGCGGGCGGGCGCTGGCGGTGCTGGTATGCTCGCCGCGGTTGCTGGAGACGCGCTGCTCGACCGTCGAACAGCTCCGCGCGGTGGCCGCGTTCTGCGCCTTTGCCGAAGCCGCCGCTGGCCGATCGCTCAGTGCGGGTCGATCGGAGGGGCGGGTTCTTTGACGTCCCGCGGCGCGGTCACTTGATCGGGCCCCTCCTGCCACCGGGTCGAGCGCTGGTCGGACGTCGGGGCGACGGGCCGTTGGTCGAAGAACGTGTCGACGCCGGTTGCTGTCTGCGCGAGCGACTTC
>JALZBE010000168.1 GCA_030947665.1 Vulcanimicrobiota bacterium
GCCCAGCGCGACGCCGAGCGGAGCGCCCGGGATCGGAACGAGAACGCCGGCGTCTGCGAACCCCGGCGGGATGGCAGTACAGCCGCGAACGACGCCGTCGTACCGGCGGTAGATCGGTGCACGCGACGACACGTCGCGATGCGATAGGAGCGCGGAAAGGGTCCCAAAGCGTGAAATGTCGCCGCGGCCCGCCTCATAATACATCTCGCGCCGATGCTCCGCAGACTCGGGTTCGACGTGCGGCAATTCATAGTCGCGCGAGTAGCGCACCCCGCCGGTGAGGAACCCCAAGTCGACGTCCATCACGATCTCGCCGTGATGGCGGGCGACATAACGCCCCGTCTCGGTCACCTTGCCGATCACGGCAGCACACGCGCCGCGCGCGACGCGCGGCAGCGAGTACGTCTCGTTGTAGAGCGCGAGCAGCGTCGGCGTGAACGACGGCGGCACGATCCAGCACAGGCGCTCCTGCGTCTCGCCGATCGCGATCACTTCGGGCGGCAAGTCGCGCTGCGCTGTAGGGACCCGATCGAGATCGACTTCGGCACCCATCCGGCCGGCGGCGCAGAGCTCAGCGCTGCACCCCGCGAGTCCGCCCGCGCCGAGATCCTTGAAGCCTGCGGTGATACCTTGCGCACGCAACTCGGCGAACACCGCGTAGGACGCGCGCATAATTACGTTCTTCAGGAACGGATCCGGCACTTGGACCGCGCCTTTGTTCTGATCCGCGTCCTCTTCGTCGAGCGTCAGCGACGAGAACGACGCGCCGCCGAAGCCGCTGCGGTCCGTCGCTTTCCCGACGAGCACGATGTCCCAGCCCACGCTGCCCTGCGGCGCGCGCGAGTGGATGATGTCCTTCTCTTTGACGAGCCCGAGCGCGACGACGTTGACCAGCACGTTGTCGTCGAACGACTCGTCGAAGAACACGTCGCCGCCGACGTTGGGCACACCGATCGCGTTGCCGTACGCGGCGATGCCGTCGACGACTTGCTGCGCGACGTAGCGGCAGTGCTCGTTCTCCAGCCGGCCGAAGCGCAGCGGATCGGCGACGCCGATCACCTCAGCGCCCATGCACAGCACGTCGCGCACGATCCCGCCGATGCCGGTCGCCGCGCCCTCGAACGGCACGACTTGCGAGGGATGGTTGTGCGACTCGTGCGCGACGACGATCCCGTAGGTCTCGCCGTTCCATTCACCGAGCCGCACGATGCCGGCGTCCTCACCGACGCCCAGCAGCACGGTCGGCCCTTCGGTCGGGAGCTTACTCAGATGCTCGCGCGACGACTTGTAGGAGCAATGCTCGCTCCACTGCGCGTCGAACGCGAACAGCTCGGTGTCGGTCGGCAGGCGCCCGAGGTGCTCGGCGATGCGCCGCAGCTCGTCGTCGGAGAGTGCGACCCCGATGCGGCGGCCGCGCGCGACGACGTCGTCGAGCACGCCCGCCGCGTCAGGCACGCGCGACGCCTGGTGGCAGCGGCGGCGGCGGTGCGTTCAGCTCGGCATCGGCCGCGAGTACCATGCTGCGCCCGTTCGCCTGCAGCAGCAGGATGCGGCCGAACACGACCGTGTCTTCCAGCGCGAATGCTTTCGCGCAGCGAAGCGCGATCTCGTCGGTTCGCGGATACGCCACGTCGACGAACAGCACGGGATTGGCGGTGGCGTTGTCGAGCACGTCGGGCAGCGCCGACGTGTCCGGGCCGATCGCGACGAGCACCATGCGCGCGAACGTCGCTTCCAGCTGCGCGAGAAGCTGGAGTACGTAGCCCGGCGTACGCGCGAGCGACACGATGTGGCGCACCGACGGCAAGCCGTACGCACCCAGCGCGCGCGAAAGCGCCTCGATCGCGGCGCCGTGCTCCGGCCCGTCGGCCAGCAGCGCCACCATCCCGGGCCGCATCTGCGGGAACGTGCCGACGATGTCGGCGACCTGCTCGTAGTTCGCGCGCACCTGGTCGAGATCGGCCTGGGTGACCACCTCGAGGTTGCGGTAGAGCTGCTTGTCGAGCATCAGCTCTTCGCGGCCTTGCGGCCACACGCGCCACGAGTCGTTGTCGACCACGTCGGCGATGGTGAGCTGGCCTTTGCCCTCGCCGCTGGCGATGCGGCCGAACTCGACCTTCAGGTCGACGAGCAGTGCGTCGCGCCGGCGCCACGCATGCGCCAGGATCTCGTACGTGATGCGCGCGAGCTCTTGCATCGTCGCGATCTCGTGCTGCGTCGCGATGCCGTTCGCGACGATCGCGTCGGGCTCGATCTGCGGATCGTGGTTCGCATCGTCCTTGATGAAGAACTCGATCAGCCGCGGCACCAGCAGCGCGCCGCGCTGAATGCCCGGCCGCCGCTTCACCAGCGAACCCGCGGCGACGCCGCGCACGACCACCTCGAGCGGGATCATCTGCGCGCGGCGCACGAGCATCTCGTTGTCGTCGTCGTCCTCGCCGCCGTTGAGATAATGCGTCGGCAAACCGCACAAGTTCAGCAGCCGAAACACGCGCGCCGTCGTCTGCGCGGCGATGCGGCCCTTGCCTTCGATGACGTCGCGGCGCTCGCCGTCGCGCGCGGTGATGCCGTCCTGCTGCTGCACCACGAGCACGTCGGGCTGGCCGTCGAGCTCGTACAGGATCTTGGTCTTGCCGCGGGCGATCTCGTGTCCCTTACGCATCGTTCTTCTTCTCCACCGGATCGACGGTGTCGCGAATCCGTTGCGCCAACCTGCGCGCACGCTCCGGCGCGTCGCCGACGTGGCCGGTCGGGTCGAGCCGTTCGCGAACTTCGGCCGGGTCGACCCAGCGCGCGATCCGTTCGTCGTCGGCAAGCAGCGTCGCGAGCGGGTTCGAATCGCCGGCGGCCAGCGCGTCGTACGCGCGCATCGCGCTCTCGCGGATCACTTCGTGCAGCTCCTGGCGGTTGCCGCCGCGCTTGGCGGCCTCCATGAGGATCGCTTCGGTGCCCGAGAACGGGCCGTACGTGCGCAGGTTCTCGACGATGCGGCGTTCGTCGACGCGTAGCCCCTCGACGATCTTGCGCGCGAGCGAGAGGATCTCGTCGGAGCACAGCAGCGCTTCGGGCAGGATCGTGCGGCGGTTCGCGCTGTCGTCGAGCGTGCGCTCGAGCAGGTTGGTCGCCGCGTTCTGCCACGCGACGTCGGCATAGGCCGGCAGCAGGCGCGCGAGCGAGTCGATGCGTTCGGCCATCACGGGGTTGCGTTTGAAAGGCATCGCGCTCGAACCGACTTGCTTCGAGCCGAACGGTTCGGCGATGTCGCCGAAACCCGGGCTCGCGAGCACGCGCACGTCGAACGCGAACTTCGAGAGCGATGCACCCATGCCGGCGAGCGCCGACAGCAGCAGATAGTCCAGCTTGCGCGGATAGGTCTGCGTCGCGACGTCGCGCGCGCTGAGCTCGAAGCGCCCGAGCACGTCGTCCTCTTGCTGCTGCGGCGAGCGCGCCGTGCCGTCGAGCAGCCGCGTGTACGACGCCGACGTGCCGACCGCACCGCGAATGCCCTTCGCGGTGAGCTGCTCGCGCGCGTTGAGCAGCATCGCACGATCGATGAGCAGGTCTTGCGCGTACACCGCAAGCCGGTATCCGAGCGTCGTCGGCTCGGCAGGCTGCAGATGCGTATAGCCCATGCAGATCAGGTCCGCGTGGCGTTCGATCCGCGTCGCGAACGCACGCAGCAGATCGTCCAGCGCGGCGACGATCTGATCGAGCGCCAGCCTCATCCGAAATGTCTCGACGTTGTCCTCGACGTCCATCGACGTCGCGCCGAGATGCAGCTTGCCGCCGCCGACGGTGGCCTGCCCCGCGAAAACGCGAATCTCCGCCATGAGGTCGTGGCCGATCTCGCGTTCGATCGCCAGCGCCGCCGGCAGATCGATGTCGCCGGCATGCGCGCGCAGGTCGTCCACTTCGGCCCGGCTCACCAGCCCGGCGCGCTCCTGCGCTTCCGCGAGCGCCACCCAAACCGCGCGCCACAGCTTGCGGCGCTCGCATTCGGAAAAGAGCTCCCGCAGCGACGGGCGCGCGTAGCGCCACGAGAACGGCGAGGCGTAAGTGGTGTCGTTCACGGTGCGGCAAGTCGTTTCTCGGAAGCCGCTGCATCGGCCTCGACGAGAAACGTCGCGCAGGGAGGAAGGACCTCCGGCGCATTTCGTTCTGCTGGAATCGCGGTCGCTCGCTCGTGGCACCGCCTGAAGTGTGACCAGCAAGCGCGCGCTGCGGGAGGGCGGCTTCACCCTCGTCGAGATCGTCATCGCGGTCGCCATCGTGGCAGCCACGGTCGCGGCCGGTTTCGGGATCTCGCTGGGATCGCGCTCGCTGGCGGTCACGACGGCGGCGGGCGAGTTCGACCAATTCCTCGACAGCGCGCGAACGATCGCGCGCGACCTGGACGGCGCGACGCTCGCTTTCACGCCGGACGCCTTTGGCGACGGCACCGAGATGAGGGTGTTGGCGGGCGGCCCAAACACCCCACCCACGACGACGACGCTGCCCACGCTGCACGCTCGCGCGACGATCGAAGAGGCGGAATCGCTGGGGAAAGCGCCGTTCGCGTTCATCGTGCACGCGAACGGATCGCTGAGCGGGCGGCCGGGCTATCGCGTGGGCGACACGACGACGAACGACGTAAGCTGCCCACCGAGCGGCGCGTTCCATTTCGTGATCAAAGCGGCGGGCGGAAGCGCGGATCGCTACGTGCCGTGCCGCACGACGTTAGCCGCCGGCGGCCCCGTGACGTTGGCGGCATGGCCCTTAGCGCCGGCCGCGCCGAGCCCGACGCCTTGCAGCGGTGTCGGCTGCACCGCGAACGCGCTTCCGACTGCGCCGGCATCGACGGCGAGTTGTCCGCCGACCTTCAGCGCGATCACCGGCGGCTGCGTGCCGATATCATCCGCTTCCGGCTCAGGCGCACACTATCACGTGACAATCACGGGAGCCCCGGCGACGATCAACGTCGGCGCAACGGGATCGCTCACGGCACAGGCAACGCTGACGAACGCCAGTGCCGTGCCGGCGGGGACACCCGAATCAGTCCCCGTGGGAATTCAAGCTGCCGATTCGACTTGCGCCGCGACACCCGCTGGATGGCAACCGTCGGGATCGACATTTACCGTGACGGGCACAGCACCCGGCACCTGCACGGTAACGGTGCAAGCGAATACGTCGGCCATTCCGGGAGCAACGGGCGATACGGCCACCGCGAGCGTGACGATCACCCCCGCAGCAAGCGCAACGCCCACGCCAACGCCACCTCAATGCGACCTGGCAGCCAATGGAAAGTGTTACAAACGAATCGTCGACCAAACGACGCAGCTGTTCAACAAGACGGTATCCGCTGATTCCACATGCGACGGTACGCAGCCGACCGCTTCGTGCACTTATCTAGATTCGATACGTTCTATCTCGCTCGACGAATTCGGACTGATACCGCCAATCGCGCCTGTGGATGACGCACATGAGCTGTTGTTCAGAATTGACGGAATTGACGGCTTATTGTACGCATGCATGCCATATTCAATTCTATCGACGATTCCGCCAACCGATACCCTAACCTTATGGGACCGCCCCATCGGCGGCCCGGTGAATCCACCAATTGGTTTTGGAAGACCTTCAGTTTATGCGACGGTCAACCACGTCTTTGTTGGTGCTGTTCCCAACTCGTTCGACGAAAAGACGGCATCGTCGGCTGTCACCCCAACCTTGTTTGATATGATCGACGCGCTCTCGACGGCAAAGCCGGGCTCTTCGTACACTTTCACGTTTCACTCGCCTGATGCAACAGCGAATCCAAAAATTACATGGTTGCCGGACTTCCCGTCTTGCGATAATGCTGGCGATCCGGGAGGCATAGGAGTTGAGTACGGCAATGTCGCCGCAGAGTTGTCATTTGAAGTTTTTCAGGCAACGCCATAAAACGCCGGGTCTCTACACCTAGAAAAAGAGAACGGGGCCGCCAATCGGCAGCCCCGTTCGTTCATCAGTCCGTCGCTGTACTAGAAGCCGAAACCCAAAGTCTGTTCTTGCACAGCCACCAGGTTCAGCCCGCCAGCGGGGGCGTCGATTGCGTACAGCTGAATCACATATGGTTGCCCAGCCAATTGATTGGGTGCAGCCACCGATGTGATCGGTACTACCGTGCCTGCCGGGACGCCCGCTCCGTCGTAGAAGCCCGCCGGTACGAAATTGATGGAGGACTGAACGTTGCCGTTGATGACGGTTGCGTTCGTCGGCGACTTCTTCGGTGCGGCAATGCCTTGAGCTCCGGTCAGGTTCGTCGGGACGGTGCATGGGG
>JALZBE010000616.1 GCA_030947665.1 Vulcanimicrobiota bacterium
GGCGGGGATGCTGCTCGCCTGGCTCTCCGACGTGCCCGGCGCGGATTCGGCCGAGACGGCCGCCACGACGGCCCTCGAGGCCAACATCGCCGCCCTGACGACCGGCGTCGACGAGGTCGCGCGCGGAAACCTGACGGGGAACCTGGCCGTGGCGGAGGGCCCTCTGGCCGAGCTGGGCATCGGGCTGAACACCGTCGTCTTCGGCATGCGCGACTTCCTGAGCACGATGCACGACGAAGCGCAGCGCCTCGGCGCCGCCGGCGGCGAATTGCAGGCCACGGCCTCGGCATCGCTCGCGGTGATCGAGGGCGGTGCGATCGCGCAGCAGCAGCTCGAGGAGGGCGTCGGCGAGCAGTCCCGGATCGTCGAAGGCGCGCTGCTCAAGGTGCGCTCGATGACGGACGCGATCTCCGAGTTGGCCGGTTCGGCCGAACAGCAGACGCGCTCGCTCGACCAGACGGCGCTCGACGTTTCGACGATGTCCGCGTCGATCGAAGAAGTCGCGGCGCAAGTCGACTCGCTGCTGACGATCTCGACCGAGACGACGCACACCGCCGACCGCGGCGGCACGGCGATCCACACCATCGTCGACGCGATGTCGACCATCAAGGCCACCATCGACGAGCTCGCGGCCGACATCCGCCGGCTCGGCGCGAACTCCGATCAGATCGGCGACATCGTCAAGGTGATCGACGGGATCGCCGACCAGACGAACTTGCTCGCGCTCAACGCCGCGATCGAAGCGGCGCGCGCCGGCGAGCACGGCCGCGGCTTCGCCGTCGTGGCCGACGAGGTCCGCAAGCTCGCCGACGGCAGCGGCCGCGCGACCAAAGAGATCGCGGCGCACATCGGCTCGACGCAATCGGTGATCGCCCAGGTCACCGACGCGATGACGCGGCTCGACGCGCGACTGGACGACAGCGTGAAGTCCACCGACAGCGCGTCCGACGCGCTGCGCGACATCGTTTCGACGGTCAAGGATGCGAACGCGCAGATCGGCCAGATCAGCTCGGTGACGCGATCGATGTCGGAAAACACGTTCCGCGTGATCCGCTCGATCCAGGAGATCACGACGTCGGTCGGCGCCAACCTCGCCGCCACCAAGCAGATGGCGTCGCACTCGGGCGAGGTGTCGCACGCGTTCGACGCGATCACGTCGATCTCGTCGCAAAACGCGTCGTCGGTCGAAGTCCTCACCTACGTCAACGCCGAGATCACGTCCGCGGCGCAGCGCATCCTGGGGTCCGTCGACGAGATGAACCGCCGGGCCGCTGCGATCGACGCCGAGTTCGGCCGCTACACCATTTCGGACAACCATCACACCCAGGAGACACCGGTATGAAGCTCGGTCTGCGCACGAAACTCGTCGGAACGCTCGTCGGCGCGATCGTGATCTCGTCGGCGATCAGCGCGATCGCCGCACGCAACACGATGGCGACGGATTTGAACCGCCTTGCGACGCAGCAGGTGGCGAGCGGCTCGACGGGCTTCGCGGGCTACTGGGACGGCAAGCGCGACTCGGTCAAGCTGCTGGTGACGCAATCGGCGATCAACGAAGCGGTGCGGCGCGGAACGGCTTCGCGTACGAAGAATCTCGAAGCGACGCTCACGGGGATCGCGCGCCAGGGCGGCTTGTCGTTTCTGACCGTGGTCGACGTGCACGGCAAGGTCGTGGCGCGCGGGAACGGCGGCCCCGCCGGCGCGAAGCTCGTCTCGCCGTTCGTCGCGCGCGCGCTGTCGGGCGAGACGGTGAGCACCGCCGCGACGCTGCCGCACGACGAGCTCGTGCCCGAACAGCTCGAGCCGCAGATCGAGTCGACGACCGCTGGCCGCGAAGGCCTCGTCGACGGGATCGGCATCGTGTCCGCGGCCCCGATCTCCGACGCGAACGAACGCACGATCGGCGCCGTGTACGGCGGCATCGTGATGGACCACTACTACGATGTCGTTGACCAAGCGGCGCACGCGTTAGGCGGCAAAGCTGCGGTGATCTTCCACGGCGAGCTCGTGTCGAGCTCGATCTCGCGTCCGGACGGCACACGGCTGATCGACGACGCCGCATCGGAGAAGGTCAACGACGTCAAGCAGACGTTCTACGGCGTCGACAGCGAGGGCGGGGTCGACTACCTCACGCGCGTCGAGCCCATCCTCGACGACCGCGGCCACGTCATCGCGTCGCGCTGGTTCGGCGTGCCGCTCGAGACGTTCACCGGGATTCAGCAGCACACGCTGGTGTCGCTGATGCTGTGGGGGCTCGTCGGGATCCTGATCGGCCTTGCGATCGCGGTTCCCGTGGTGCAGC
>JALZBE010000617.1 GCA_030947665.1 Vulcanimicrobiota bacterium
GACCGAGGTGGTGATGCCGACGGCGGGCGCGCTCGCGGCGCAAGGGCACTTTCCGGCGTTCGCCACGCTGCCGGGGTGGATTCTTGTCGCGATCGTCGGCACGGTCGGCGAGATCTGCGGTGCGACCACGCTGTACGAGGTGGGTTACCACGGCGGGCTGCCGTTCGTCCACCGCTACGGCAAGTACGTCGGCTTCAAGGAGCGCGAGCTCGGCCACGTGCAGCGGTTCTTCGCGAAGTTCGGGCACTGGGCGGTGTTCCTCGCGCGCTTCGTGCCGTTCGTGCGCGGCGTCGCGTCCCTGCCCGCTGGCCTGTCGCGCATGTCGCTGCCGCTCTTCCTGCTCTCGACCGCCGTCGGTTCGGCGATCTTCTGCTTCGGGCTCGCGTACCTCGGTCAAGTCGCCGGCAATCATCTCGACGCGATCACGGCCGTGCTGCACAAGGCCGCACTGCTGATCGTCGTCGTGATCGTGGTGCTGATCGTCGCGGCGGTGTTCGTGATCCGCGCGCGCAGCAAGAAGAAAGACCCGGACGATCTCGCCGCCTGAGGTTCTGTGGCGGCGCGCCGCCGGCGCGAAGCGCCGTGGGCCGCTCGTCGTGATTCTGCACGGGAACGGGTCCGACGAGAGCAACATCTTCCCGCTGGGCGACGTGTTCCCGGCGGATGCGACGATCGCGGCGCCGCGCGGGCCGATCGCATCCGAGGGCGGCTTCCGGTGGTACGCGGCTCACGACATCGGGCGTCCTGTTGCGGCATCGCTGGCGGAATCGATCGCCCGACTCGAAACATGGATCGATGCGCAACGGGGGACGGCGGGCAGCGTCTGGCTGGTGGGATTTTCCGCCGGCGCCGTGATGGCCGGAGCGCTCGCGCTCCGCGCGCCGCAGCGCTACGCGGGGGTCGCGATGATGCACGGCCCCCTGCCGTTCGACGCCGAGCTGCCGCTCGAGCGCGATCGCCTTGCGCACAGCGAAATGTTCTACGGCTACGGCAGCGCGGACGCCGTGATCCCGGCGGCGCTGATGCAGCGCTCCATCGCTTGGCTGCGCGACGAGAGCGGCGCGAACGCCGTCATCCGGGAATATCGCGCGGCGCACGAGATCCCGCACGCCGAAGCGCGGGACCTGGCGCGCTGGTACGCGTCGCTGGCGTAAGGTATCATAGAGGGATGGCCGTCGAACCGGCGCGGCTCGAACGCACCCTCGCCCAGCTTCCCGACCTGCCCGGCGTCTACCAGATGATCGGGGCCGACGGCCGTATTCTCTACATCGGGAAGGCCGTGTCGCTGCGCAACCGCGTGCGCTCGTACTTTCAGGATTCGGCCGCGCATCCGTTCCGCACCGTGAAGATGGTCGAGCGCGTCGCCGACGTGCGCACCATCGTGGTGACCAACGAGGCCGAGGCGCTGATCCTCGAGGCGAACCTCATCAAGCGCCACCAGCCGCCGTTCAACGTGCGGCTGCGCGACGACAAACGGTTCCCGTATCTCAAGGTGACCAACGAGAACTTTCCGCGCGTCGTATTCACCCGCGTGGTGAGGGACGACGGCGCGCGTTACTTCGGGCCGTACACCAACGCGCACGGGCTGCGCGAGCTCATCGACCTCGTGCGCATCGTGTTCCCGTTGCGCACCTGCCGCGAGCCGATCGACGGCAAGCGCAAGCGGCCCTGCCTGCAATACCACATCAAGCGCTGTCTCGCGCCGTGCGTGGGCTATCAATCCGAAGACGACTACGACCGGCTCGTCGACGAGGTGGTGCTGTTTCTCGAAGGGCACTACGACCCGCTGATCCACCGGCTCCAGGGCGAGATGACCGACGCCGCCGCGCACTTCAACTTCGAGGCTGCGGCGCGCTTGCGCGACCGCATCATCGCGGTGCGGCGGACCATCGAGGCGCAGAAAGTGGTCGGGCGCTCGCGCATCGACGTCGACCTGATGGCGCTCGCACGCGCGCAAGGCCAGGCGTGCGTGCAAGTGTTCCTCGTCCGCGACGGCAAGCTGCTCAACCAGGAGTACTTCATCCTCGAAGGCACCAGCGAACGCAGCGACGCGGAGATCGTGTCGCAGTTCATCAAGCAGTTCTACACCGCGCGCACCGGGAACTTCGGCATGGACGCGTCGCACGAAGCGGAGCTCACCGGCTCGCCGCTCGCGCTGCGCGCGGCGCGCGACCAGCAGGCGCCGGTCGCCGAGAAAGCGCGCGCGCGCCGGCGCCGCGCGTACGAAGCGGCGGTGCCCAAAGAGATCCTCGTCGAGGCGCGGCCCGAGGACGCGAGCGTGATCGAGGCCTGGCTCACC
>JALZBE010000169.1 GCA_030947665.1 Vulcanimicrobiota bacterium
GCATGAACGTCCGCGCGCACCGGTTCGCCGCGCGTTTGCGCTGGACGGGCGCCGCGTCGGGCCCGGCGCTGGACTACGCGACGTACTCGCGCGATTACGTCGTGGAGATCGACGGCAAACCGCCGGTGCGCGGTTCCGCAGACCCGCACTTTCGCGGCGACGGCACGCTGCACAACCCCGAAGACTTGCTGGTGGCAGCGTTGTCGGGGTGTCACCTGCTGTCGTACCTGGCGCAGTGCTCGCGCGCCGGGATCGCGGTCGTTGCGTACGACGACGACGCGAGCGGCGAGATGACCCTGATCGACGGAAAGATCCGGTTCCGCGAGGTGATGCTGCGACCGCGCGTGGCGGTCGCCGACGCGGCGCGCGTCGAAGAAGCGATGGCGCTGCACGAGCGCGCGCATGCCGACTGCTTCATCGCGAACAGCGTGAACTTCCCGGTCCGCCACGAAGCCGTCGTGACGAGCGCTCGACCGGCGTGAGCTTCTCTGAACAGACGCCGCGGGCGCCGAGTCTCGCGAGACGACGCCCACTATTGCGTGAGAGATCAACACCGCTCTGGGAAATCGAAGCGATACCGCAGAGCCTCGACACATTCCCACCTCGGGTGTTATCGTGCCCATGTGGTGCGCCGCAATACCTAACGCGTAGGTTTGGCCGTATGGAACATGCGACGGGCACCGCGTTTCATGAACGCGATGCCCGCGACGGTATGACGAGCGGTCCTGACAAAACCATCTTATCATACCGTGACCGGCGCGGCAAACGCCGGGCTGGAGCGAGCGGGAGTCGAACCCGCACGAGACGGATGTCAGAACCGTTCGTCGGACCGCCGAATCGCCGCAGCGCTGGTCAATCACGCGGCATTGGAAAACAGAAAGGCCCGTCGTGAAGAACGTCGTCTCCGTTTCGCTCGGGTCTTCGTCGCGCGATCATCGGGCCGACGTCGAGTTGCTCGGTGAGCGGTTCGAGATCTCTCGTGTCGGGACTGACGGCTCCATCGACAAGGCCATCGCGAAGCTCAAAGAGCTCGACGGTACCGTCGATGCTATCGGCCTTGGCGGAATCGACGTGTACTTGTATGCGGGCAAGGACCGCTACGCGCTGCGCGACGGCGTACGCTTGCTCGACGCGGTCAAGATCACTCCGGTGGTAGACGGCAGCGGGCTCAAGAACACGCTGGAGCGCAACGCGATCGATTTCATTCAGACGCAGCTCGGGGTCGAGCTGCGCGGGAAGCGCGTGCTGATGGTCAGCGCGCTCGACCGGTTCGGGATGGCGCAGGCGCTCGTGCAGGCGGGCGCCGACGTGGTGTTCGGCGACTTCATCTTCGCGCTCGATCTCGACCGGCCGGTGCGCGGGCTCGACGAGTTCGAGGAGATGGCGCGCAAGTATCTTCCCGACGCGTGCAAGCTGCCGTTCCAGTTCTTCTATCCCACCGGCAAGAAACAAGACCGGGCGCCGCAGCCGAAGTATCCCGAATACTACGACGACGCCGAGATCGTCGCGGGCGACTATCATTTTATGCGCCAGTTCATGCCCGACCGGCTCGACGGCAAGACGATCCTCACCAACACCGTCACGGCCAACGACGTCGACTTCCTGCGCGCGCGCGGGATCGCGCGGCTCGTTACGACGACGCCGGATTTCGGCGGCCGGTCGTTCGGCACCAACGTCGTCGAAGCGGCGATGATCGCGCTGCTCGGCAAGAAGTGGGCCGACGTGACCGATGACGACTACGCACGGCTGCTGCGCGAGCTCGACCTCAAGCCGCGCGTGATCGAGTTCCAGGCCGCGTAGCCCGCTTGTCGCTGCTGCGCAACCTCTTCGCGCGTCAGGCGCACGATCGCGAGCGCCTGCCGTCGGACGGGGTGCCGCTTCGGCGTGTGCTCGGCGTGCGCGCGCTGGTCGCCGTCGGGCTCGGCACGATGCTTGGCGGGATCTTCTCGACGGTCGGTTCCGGAGCGAACGCCGCGGGCCCGGCCGTCATCGCGGCGTTCGGGCTCGCCGGCGTCACGTGCGTGTTCGTCGCGCTGTGTTATGCCGAGCTCGCGTCGATGGTGCCGGTCGCCGGCAGCGCGTACACATACGCATACGCCGCGCTCGGCGAGTTCGTCGCGTGGGTGATCGGCTGGGACCTCATCCTCGAGTACGGTTTCTCGGTCGCGCCGCTCGCGGCGACGCTGTCCGCATCGGTGCAGCAGCTGCTCGCGAAGCTCGGGCTGCCGCTGCCGGGGTGGGCGCAAACGGCGCACGTCGCGTTCGCGGACGGCGGAATCGACTTCGCGCACACGCAAGTCGACGTGATCGCCGCGGTCGCTATCGTACTGCTCGCGATCCTGCTCGCGATCGGCATCCGCGAGTCGGCGGGCGCGAACGGCGCGCTCGTCGTCATTCAGCTCGTAGCGCTGGTCGCGTTCGTGCTCTTTCTCGCCGGTGCGGTCCGTCCCGGCGCGTACCATCCGTTCGCACCGCTGGGGCTTGGCGGCATCGTGAACAGCGCCGCGCTCGTGTTCTTCGCCTACATCGGGTTCGACACGGTCACCGTCGCCAGTGAGGAGGCGCGCGATCCCGTGCGCGACGTGCCGCGCGCGATCATCGGGTCGCTGATCGTCGGCGCCGTCCTGTTCACCGCGGTCGCCGCAGTCGCCGTCGGCGTCGTCGCATGGAATAAGATCGACCCTGACTCCGGGATGCTCGACGCGGTGAAGCACGCGGGGTCGAATCCGCTCCTGTTCGGGCTCGTGCTAGCGGGCACCGTGACGGGGACGTTCGCCTCGATGCTCACGTCGCTGCTCGGGCAGATTCGCATCTTCTACGTGATGTCGCGCGACCGGCTGCTGCCGCGCGCGTTCGGCGCGGTCAACCCGCGCACGCAGACGCCGATCGTCACGACGATGATCACCGGCGTGATCGTCGCGATCGTCGCGGCGCTCGTGCCGCTGACGAGCCTGCTGAAGCTCGTGAACATCGGCACGTTCTCCGCGTTCGTCATCGTATGCGCCGGCGTGATGGTGCTGCGCTTCACGCATCCCGGCGCGACGCGCCCGTTCCGCGTGCCGTTCGGCCCCGTCGTCGTCCCGGCGGCCGGGATCGCGCTGTGCGCGTGGCTCACGCTCGAAGGGCTCGACGGCCTCACGTGGCTGCGGTTCATCGTCTGGTTCGCGATCGGTCTCGTCGTGTACGGGCTCTACGGCTACCACAAGTCGCTGCTGCGCACGCCGAGATGACGGCCCAGCCGCGGATGCGGCGCGTGCTCGGGCTGCGCGACCTCGTCGTCGTCGGCGCCGCGTCGATGGGGCCGGCGTTCTCGCTGGCCACCACGCTGGCCGCCATGATCGCGGCCGCCGGACGGTGGACGTGGCTCGCGCTCGTGATCGTGACGGTGCTGATGGTGATGATCGCCGCCGGTTACAAGCGCCTGGGCGAACGCATGCGAAACGCCGGATCGTCGTATTCGTGGATTCGCGCGGCGTTCGGTCCGGAGGCCGGTGCGTACGGGGCATGGATTCTGCTGGTCGCGAGCATGTTCGCGGTGCTCGCGACGGCGTTGCCGGCGGGAACGTATACGCTGGATCTCTTGCGCCCGGAGCTGGCGGGCAACGCGCTCGCCGTCGCGCTCGCGGCGTGCGGCTGGATCGTCGCAACGGCGCTGTTGCTGTGGTACGGGTTGCGGCCGACGACGCTGCTCGCACTGCTGCTGCTGGTCGCCGAGATCGTCGTGCTCGGCGCGGCGGCGACCGCATCGGCGGGGCATGCGCGTGCCGGCGCGGTCGCATTCTCCGGCGCGCCGCTCGCCTGGGGCGGCATGGCGTCCGCGATCGTGCTGGGCGTCTGGCTGATCGACGGCTGGGAGTCCTGCGCCTCGACCGCGGAAGAGTCCCAGGGCGCGGCTTCGGCCCCTGGCGCCGGCGCGCTCATCGGCCTCGGTCTGACCAGTGCGCTGCTCCTGGCCGCGATCTGGGCCTTCACGCGAATCGGCAGCGCCGGCGGCTTCGCAGCGCATGAGAGCGATGCGCTCGCGTACGTCGGCGAACTGCTGGGCGGCGGCTGGACCAAGCTCTTGAGCATCACCGTCCTCGTCTCGCTCGCGGCATCGCTGCAGACGACGCTCGTCTACCTCTCGCGCAGCGTTTACGCGATGGGCCGGGACGGGCTGTTGCCGCGCGCCTTGGGCGAGCTGGACCGGCGCGCCGAACCCGCCGCATCGATCGCCCTGATCACCGTGCTGTCACTGGCGTTCACGCTGGCCGCCGGCGTCTCGCCCACGGCGAACGTCGCATTTCAGCTCGTCCTCAAGGGGACGGCATGGTTCGTCGGCGTCCTCTTCGTCATGACTGCCGCAGCCTCGGTCTGGACGTTCTTCGGGGAAGCCGCTGCTCGGTGGACGGGCGTCCTCTTGCCGGGGACCGCGGCGGCCGCCCTCAGCGCGATTCTGTTGCTAGCGCTCAAAGCGGACGATCCGTGGACCAGGGGTTTCATCGCCGCCTCTGCAATCATCGGGCTTCCCCTGGCGCTGTGGCGCGGCCGTGCGGTCCGCCGGGCGTTCGTACCAGGGGCAGAACCACGTACCGGGAGTCGCTTTTGAACGACAAAGAAATCGTTTTGACCCGCGATGGGCTCAAGAAGCTCGAGGACGAGCTCGACGAGCTCAAGACCGTCCATCGCCGCGAGGTCAACGAACGCATCCGTCAGGCCAAAGAGTTCGGCGACATCTCCGAAAACGCCGAATACGAGGACGCCAAGCAAGAGCAGGCGTTCGTCGAGGGCCGCGTCCTCAAGCTCGAAGCGATGATCCGCAACGCGCGCGTGATCGACGCGTCGGACTACGTCGCCGACGAAGTGCACCTCGGCGCGACGATCAAGGTGAAAGAGACGAGCTCCGGGCGGTCGCACGAGTTCACGATCGTCGGTTCGGCGGAAGCGGATCCGAAGAACGCGCGCCTCTCGAACGAGTCGCCGGTCGGCCGCGCGCTGATGGGCCGCAAGAAGGGCGAGACGGTCGACGTCACCACGCCGGGCGGCCAGATGAAATACAAGATCGAGTCGATCAACAAGGACCCGAAGAAAACCAAGAAAGCGTCTTAGCAGCGCGCCGTGGCCGTTGCCGATGGCTAACGACCTAGTTGCCGCGCGGCGCGCGCGACTCGCCGCATTGCGTGAGAAGGGCGTCGATCCGTTCACGGCGACGCGGTACGACGTGACCGCGCACGCCGCCGACCTCGCGACGAAGTACGCGGAGCTGGGCGAACAAGGTCGCGCGGAGGGCGAGACCTGGTCGATCGCCGGCCGGATCATGGCCGCGCGCGGCCAGGGCAAGGTGATCTTCTTCGACGTGCACGACCGTACGGGCCGCTTCCAGCTGTTCGTGCGCAAGGACGACGTGGGCGACGAGCCGTTCGCGATCGCGAAGGAGATCGAGCGCGGCGACATCGCCGGCGCGAGCGGCTTCGTGTTCCGCACGAAGATGGGCGACCTCGCGCTGCACGTCCGCACGCTCGACGTGATCGGCAAATCGCTGCAGCCGTTCCCCGACAAGTGGCACGGCCTGCAAGACCCCGAGAAGCGCTACCGCCGCCGCTACGTGGACCTCATCGTCAACCCGCACGTGCGCGACGTGATGATCCAGCGGTCGCGCATCGTCGCGGAGATGCGGCGTTTCATCGACGCGCGCGGGTTCTTCGAAGTCGAGACGCCGACGCTGCTCACGATCGCCGGCGGTGCATCCGCGCGGCCGTTCCTGACGCACTCCAACGCGCTGGACATCCCGCTCAAGCTGCGCATCGCCACCGAGCTGTACCTCAAGCGGCTGATCGTCGGCGGGATGGAACGCGTCTACGAGATCGGGCGCACGTTCCGCAACGAGGGCATCGACGCGACGCACAACCCCGAGTTCACGATGCTCGAGCTGTACGCGGCGTTCTGGGACGTCCAGGACATGATGCGCTTCAACGAAGAGCTGATGAACCACCTCGCGCGCACCGTGCATGGCGGCGAGACCGTGATGCGCGGCGAGGACGCGATCTCGTTCGCGACGCCGTTCCGGCGCATCGGTTACCTCGAGGCGTTCGAAGAGCACGGCGGGCTCGTGCGCGAGCAGTTGCTCGATCCGGTGGCGTGCATGGGGCAGTTGCGCGAGCACGGCATCCCCGAGTCGCCGACGCACGCGCACGCGCTCGACAAGCTGTTCGAGCGGATCGTCGAGCCGCATCTGCTGCAGCCGACGTTCGTCTACGGCTACCCCGTCGTGCTTTCCCCGCTCGCGAAGCGCATGAAGGAC
>JALZBE010000618.1 GCA_030947665.1 Vulcanimicrobiota bacterium
GGCGAGGACGCGGTTCGCCTTCAGGCGGTCCGGCTTCGAATAGACATGCCGGTCGTTGAAGAGGATCGGGACCTCGCCGGAAGGCGGCGTGCCGAAGTCAGCGGGCGGTGCGCCGGCGGGGGCCTGAGCGATCTGCGTGGGCGCGTTGGGTCCGATGTTGCCATGCGCCTGCGCGGAGTTCGAGGCCGACACCGACGTCGTACCGATTCCGACCGCGACCAGCGCGGCCAAGAGCCCGGTGCTCAGTCGTTTCACGTAATACTCCCTAGCTAAGGTGTTGTGTCGAGAAGGGCGTTGGCGCCGGCGTAGCCGGCCCGGGGGACGGGAGCGCAGCGAGAGACTCGCTTGCTCAGCCGTTTCGGACCTACCCACGAGACGGGCGCCTTAATCACGAGGCGAGGCCACCGCCCCGCATCTGATCCGACAACGCCGCTCGGTAGCCTAGGGTTCCGCTACGCCACCGAGTCTTCGCTGCCGGGTCGATTTCCCGTAACGGTGCCTTTACACGTTCAGGTACCGGGCTCCGCCTTTGGGAGCCGGCGCACGCTCTACCCGAGCTTTTCGTCGAGCCGCTCGCGGAATTTCTCTCGGGAGGTGACGTAGCGCTCGTGGGTGCCCTCGGCGATCTTCTCGCGCTCGTCGAACGCGGTGAACGCGTACTCGATTCGGCGCCCGTCGAACTTGAGCACCTCCACCTCGGTGCGCACGATCAGGCCGACCGGCGTCGCCGCGAGGTGAGTGAGGTCGACGTGCGTGCCAAGCGTGATCTGGTCCGGCTCGAGCGCGGGCAGGACGCACTGCATCGCTGCCTCCTCGACGAGTTGCAGGAGGATCGGCGTCGAGAGCACGGGGACGCCCTTGTTGCCGGCCTTGTCGGCCGTCATCCACTCCTCCACCCGCGTCTGGCTCTGATAGGTCATCCCGACCTCGATCTTGCCGCGCATCCCGGGGGCACCTTACGACCGGCAACCGGGCGAATCATTTTCACGTTCCACGCGGTAGTACGGCCGGGCGCCGGCGCCGAGGCACGCCGTGACGAACCCCGTTCGCAGCAAACCCCAAGAAAACACACGTAGAAGGAGCAGCATGAGACGGAGTCAGCGCACGTTGTTGGCCGCGGCGGTTCTCGCCATGGCGGTGACCGCGTGCGGCAAAGGCGGAGGCGCCGGGGCGGCGCGCAGCGGGCCTCCACCCCTCGCGGTCGACGTTGCGAAGGCGCAGCGCCAGGACATCGCGACCTTCGTCACGCTCGACGGACAGATCGCGCCCGTTCAGGAAGCGACGCTGAGCTCGCCGCAGTCCGGCAACGTGTCCGCGGTCTACGTCAATGAAGGGCAGCACGTCTCGCGCGGCCAGGTCGTGGCCAAGCTCGACGACTCCACGCTGCGCGCGCAGCTCGCGCAGCAGCAAGCCATCGTGCAGCAGCAGAGCGCGCAGCTCGGCGGGGCGACGCTGCAAGCGCCGGTCACCGCGGCGCAAGCTTCGAACACCGTCGTCATCGCGCAGCAGCAGGTCGCCGCGGCGCGCAACGGCCTCCAGACCACGCAAGCAGCGTACCAAAGCGCGCTCGCGACGTACAACGCCGACAAACAACTGCTCGCCCAGGGCTACGTCGCGCAGACCCAGTTCGAACAAGCGCGTTCGCAGTACGTGCAGGCGCAGCAAGCCGTGAACAACGCTCGCGAAACCGTCCGCCAAACGGAGACCGGACTGCGGTTCGCGCAGACGCAAGGTGGGAACGCCGGTCCGATCCAGCAGCAGCAGATCGCCGTCAACCGCGGTCAGCTGGCCGCCGCGCAGGCGCAAGTGCACCTGATCGAGACGCAGATCGGACAGACGAGCATCACCGCGCCGTTCAATGGCGTCGTCACGCAGCGTCTGCTCGATCCCGGCGCGTTTGCGAGCCCGAACCAGCCGGTCGCGCGGGTCTCGCAGATCGACACCGTGTACTTGAACGTCAACGTCCCCGACGACGATCTCGCATACGTGCACAGCGGCACGGCAGTTTCGTTCACGACGTCGAGTCTGGGCAACAAGCCCTATCGCGCATCCGTCATGGACGTCAACGCGACGCCGACGCAAGGCACGCTCTCGTATCGCGCGCGCGTCCGCGTGCCCAACCCCGGCGACCGGCTGCGCGGCGGGATGCTCGTCAGCGTCAACGTCCGCAAGGAATTTCATCCCAACGCGATCGTCGTGCCGCGAACCGCGGTGTTCCAGAGCGACAAGGGCGCGAACGTGTACACCGTCGCGGAGCTTCCGTCGCCGGCGCCCGGCGCATCGGGTGCGCCCGGTGC
>JALZBE010000170.1 GCA_030947665.1 Vulcanimicrobiota bacterium
GAATTCGCCGAACCCGACGGCGACCAGCGGCGGATACACCAACACGACGGCGCCGATGCGGTCGGCGATGCGGTCGGTGATGCGCGCGTCCAGCGAACCGCGGCCGAAGCCGCAGCGGGCGATGGCCGCGAGCAACGGGGCGCACGCGACCGTCGCCGCGGCGAGGATCGTCTGCAGTACCCAGAGGCTGTGCGTGGCCGCGAGGAGCGGCCACAGCAACACGAGCGTGGGCGACCAGTGGAAGCGGTAGTGCGTGGTCCGTTCGACGCCGTTGTGCATGCCGCCGAACGCGTCGAGCACGATCTGCACGAACGTGCCGGTATCGGCGCCGTAGCTCCAGTCGTGCGCGCGAACGGCCGCCAGCGCGGCCAGAACGACGAACGCGGCGATCGTCCCGATCCAGAGTCCCGACAACGATCCGCGCACGCGGCGCCCTTGCGCTTACGAGCGGAAAATCCTTGACGGAAGCGCTATGTGTACCTTTGTCACCATTGGCGAGAATGTGGAATAGCCAGGGTGAATACCACTCGTGCGTGGCATTTCTTCGCGTAGCCGACCATTCGCTCATAAAGGACTGATCTCTTTGCCGAAGCGTCCTGAAGAACTTCGCAGCCATCGATGGTTGGGCGTCTCGAACTTGCGCTCGTTCGGGCACCGCTCGCGCTTGCTGCAGATTGGGTACGACCGCGAGGACTTTCGCGGCAAGCCGGTCGTCGGGATCATCAACACGTGGTCGGACATCAGCCCGTGCCACGTGCACTTACGAACGCGTGCCGACGAAGTGAAGCGCGGCGTTTGGCAAGCGGGCGGGTTCCCGCTCGAGATGCCGGCGATGAGCCTGTCGGAAATCTTCATGAAGCCGACGACGATGCTCTATCGCAATCTTCTCGCGATGGAGACCGAGGAGCTGATCCGCAGCCAGCCGATCGACGGCGTCGTGCTGCTCGGCGGTTGCGACAAGACGATCCCCGCGCTGCTGATGGGCGCGATCTCGGCGGGCGTCCCGGCGATCGTCGTGCCGGCCGGTCCGATGCTGCGCGGAAATTGGCGCGGCGACGTGCTCGGGTCCGGCTCCGACGTGTGGAAGTATTGGGACGAGAAACGCGCGGGCCGCATCACGGAAGAGGACTGGCACGAGATCGAGGGCGGGATCGCGCGCTCGTTCGGAACGTGCATGACGATGGGTACCGCCGCGACGATGATGTCGATCGCCGAAGCGATGGGCTTCACGCTGCCGGGCGCGTCATCGATCCCGGCCGCCGACTCCGCGCACGCGCGGATGGCGAGCGAGTCGGGGCGCCGCATGGTCGAGATGGTGTGGGACGATCTCACGCCGGACCGCATCGTCACCGCCGCGTCGGTCGACAACGCGATCGCCGTGCAGCAGGCGTTGGGCGGATCGACGAACGCGATCATCCACGTGCTCGCGATCGCGCGACGCGCGGGGATTCCGCTGCAGCTCGATCGCTTCGACGAGATCGCGCGATCCGTTCCGCTGATTGCCGACGTTCGGCCGTCGGGTCGTTTCCTGATGGAAGACTTCTACTACGCCGGCGGGCTGCGCGCGTTCCTCAACCGGTTGGCGACGTTCTTGGACCTAGGGTGTCTGACGGTTTCCGGCCACACGCTCGGTGAGGATATCGCCGGCGCGGAGGTGTGGAACGACGAGGTGATCCGTACGCTCGATAATCCGTTGTTTCGCGAGGGCGGGACGGTGGTGTTGCGCGGGAACCTCGCGCCGGACGGCGCAGTGATGAAATCGTCCGCCGCCGAGCCGCGGCTGCTGCAGCATCGCGGGCCCGCGCTCGTGTTCGAGAACTACGACGAGATGGCGGCGGCCGTCGAACGCGAGGATCTCGACGTGACCGCCGATCACGTGCTCGTGCTGAAGAACGCCGGTCCGCAGGGCGGTCCGGGGATGCCGGAATGGGGGATGCTGCCCATCCCGCTCAAGCTCGTGCGCGCCGGCGTGCGCGACATGGTGCGGATCTCCGACGCCCGCATGAGCGGGACGTCATACGGTGCGTGCATCCTCCATGTCGCCCCTGAATCGTACGTGGGCGGCCCGCTGGCGCTCGTGCGGACCGGCGACGTCATCGAAGTCGACGTCGAGGCGAGGCGGCTGCACCTCGATATCGACGACGCCGAACTTGCGCGGCGCCGGGCTGCGTGGGAACAGCCCGCCCCCAGGCCGGCAACCGGCTACGGAACGATCTTCGCGGCGCACGTTCGCCAGGCGAACGAGGGCTGCGATTTCGACGTAGCCGATACGACCGCATCCGTATCGGAACCCGCGATCCACTGACGTCCGCTCCGGATAGGAGGTGGGGGCTCGGGCTGGTGAAGCGGTGTCTATGCCGGACATTGAGACCCGTGGTTAGGGGAGAAGATTGAAAACTCGGATCTTTGCCGTAGCGATCGGTATGAGCAGCTTTGTTGTATCCGGCTGCGCTTCGTCGCACGGAACGGCTGTGAGAGCAACCGGTGCCGCAAGGCCGGTCGGGATAATTCGTTCCGCACGCGATCTGCAACGGTACCTTTCGGCGACGGGGGCTTCTCCGCTCGATGCGATCTCGAGTGGTGCTCGCGAACGATTCTTGTCGAGCATCACGTTTGGTAAGAAGGGAATCAGTGGATTCCGTTATGCCGATCTACAAAGCGAATTGACGGCAAGTCAAGTGTACGACGTGCTGCGTGTTTTCGGCGTGCAGAAGGACCTCGCAATCGTTCCGAACGTTCGTGTCGATACGCCGGCCGACGAGCGCGTCATGAGGGCATTCCCCTTCACCGCCAAGCCTATCGACGGCGGGGACTACCGGGATTATCGTTGCGCTTCGCGAGCGACGTGCTCGCAATCACCCGGCGATATCTGTACGAGTAACTGCTGAGCGCTGAGAACGGACGACGACCATAACGAACGGTTTCGCTCAATCGTCTTTAAGGGGTTTAGGGATACAGCGTAGAACGAGGACAGCGGGCTCTTGCAGCGGTTGTTCATTTGCCCAAGTTTCGATGGCTCTGATTGACGTGCTGTACAGGGTGTGCTAATTGCTATAGCCCGAGTCGACTTCCGATTGCGGGTCACGGGAGTGATATGAGAATACAAATCCTTGCCGCATTGATCGGTCTTGGCGGCCTATTTGTTTCCGGCTGTTCGCCATCGAATGGACCTGTCGTGAAAGCCCCTGGTGGCGTGACACCGTCGGGGATAATCCGTTCCCAAAGTGATCTCCAACAATACCTTTCGGCGACCGCAACAACTGGTTCCCCGCTAAATGCACTCTCCAGTGGGTCTCGCGACCGGTTCTTGTCGAGCATCACGTTTGGTGCCAAGGGAATCACGGGATTCCATTATACTGATCTGCAAAGAGATTTGACGGCGAGTCAAATCCACGACGTGCTGGTCCTTTTCGGGGCCGAAAAAGACGTCGCAATCATTCCGAACGTGCGGGTCGAGACGGCTGCCGACAAGCGCACGATCAGCGCATTCCCCGTCATTCCGGCTGACGGCGGGGATGGCCCAGACTATCCGGGTTATAAATGCGCTTCGCGAGCAACGTGCTCGACATCGCCCGGCGATATCTGCATGAGCTCCTGCTAGATTGCCGACGGAACGACGAGCGCAATGAACGGCTTTTTTCGACGCGTTGCCGGGAGCGTTTGCTGCCTCGTCGTCTCCGCGACGCTTGTCGCGTGTTCCGTTCGTACGGACAAGCAGCCCTCTCGTGTCGAGTCGGCCTTTGGTGGCTTCGACCAATTCCGGCGAAACGTCGTTCTGCATGACGTGGCGACCCGTGCCGTGGCGTCAAAAATCAACGAGCGGTATCGAGCGCTGATCTTGCCGTACCAGACGACGGCGGCCATGGCGAAGCTGAAAAACGAGGATGTTGCGCTGCTTTTTCAGGCCGCGTACGTGGCGTTTTTCTACACTATTTCGCCAGGTCCGCTTGACGATATGCAGCTCGACCTTGCGGAGCTACATCGACGTGGCATAGGGCACTCCGGCGACGACGCGAAAGTCTATGCATCGTTGATTGAGATTCGCTACTTCGGCCAGGCACGAGCGTTCGCCAAGCTGCATCCGCGTGCTCTGGCCGAAACGGTTCCGGTTGTCACTGACGATCACGCTCGTCAGGGGCCGACAGCGTTTTATGTGGAGGCCGGCGGGTCGAAGCTCGAACGGAGGTCGGTCGATCTTCGGAACCGTCGCATAGTCGTCGTTTCATCACCGCTCTGCCATTTTTCTCAACGCGCGATGCGCAGTATCGAGAGCGATGCCGAACTTCGGCCGGTCTTCCACGATCGCGCGGTGTGGGTCGTTCCGCCGGACCAAAGTACGCCCTTTACGACCGTGGCGAAGTGGAATCGCCTGCATCTACATGAATCGATGGCGGTCGCTTACCGGCGCGAAGAATGGCCCATGATCGATCTCTGGGAAACGCCGGTGTTTTACTTTTTGCGGGATGGCCGCGTGGTTAGTAAAGTCGTCGGTTGGCCTATCGCCGGGCGGAAGGCGGAGATTAGGCGGTCACTTCGACTCGCCGGGCTGCTATGACGCCACGATCGTGCCGCACCCTTCGACGACGGCGCGTGTGATTTAGACGTGGCCGATGCGACCGCTTCCGACTCGGAGCCGGCAATCCACTGATGAGTAACTACCTTGCCGTCGCGACGGTGACCGCGGCGTTCGGGCGCATGATCGGCGAAGCGCTCGCGCGGGTCGATCGTCCGTCCGCGAAACCGCGCGTGCGTTTCGGACCGCCGCAGCCGGATCCGAAGTTCGTCGGGTGTTCGCTTTTCCTATACGGCGTGGCACCAAACGCAGTGCGCAGAAATGAAGTGCTTCCGGCGCCGACGGCCGCGCGGTCGGCCCTCGACCGCTCGCGGGCCGTGCTCGACCTCAATTATCTGCTGACGTTCGCCGGCGATGAGAAGACACTCGAACCGCAACGATTCCTCGGTGCCGTCGTCAGCGCGCTGCAGGCGCAGCCGGTCCTACCGCGCGACGCGATCACCCAAGTCATCGAAAGCCTCGACTATCTGCGCGGCTCCGACCTCGATCAGGCGCCGGACGACATTCGGTTAGCACAGGCACCGCTGGATCTCGCGGTGCTGGCTGAACTCTGGGAGTCGGTTTCGCCCGCGCGGTATCGGTTGGCCATCGCGTACACCGCCACCGCCGTCACGATCGAAGCGCAAGGAAATTCGGTGATCGGAAATTGATACCGGGACTTTTTGATTTGAAGGGCCGGGTGGCCATCGTCACCGGCGGCAACGGCGGGATCGGTCTTGGAATCGCGCGAGGCCTGGCGACCGCGGGCGCTGCCGTCGCGATTGTCGGGCGCGACCGGATCAAGTCGGACGCGGCGGTCGCCGAGCTTCGGCAGGCGGGCGCGGATGCCGATGCATTCATCGCCGATCTGCGGGACGGCGAAGCGGTCGGGTCGGTCGTGCGGGCGGTGGACGAACGGTTCGGGGGCGTCGACGTCCTCGCCGCGAACGCCGGAATCAATACGCGCCGGCGGCCTGAGGACTACACGATGGAACTCTGGGACTCGATCGTCGACGTGAACTTGGGTTCGGTGTTCGCGTGCTGCCAGGCCGTGTATCCGATCATGCAGCGGCGCGGCGGCGGGAAGATCATCACGATCGGATCGATGACGAGCATCTTCGGTTTCAGCGTCGGCGCGGCTTACAGCGCGAGCAAAGGCGCCATCGTGCAGCTCACCAAGAGCCTCGCCAGCGCGTGGGCGGCCGACGCGATCCAGGTCAACTGCATCGTGCCCGGATTCATCGATACCGCGCTGACGCGGCAGGCTCGACAGGACGTTAGCGGTCTCGAGCAGCGCGTGATCGACCGCACGCCGGCCGGTCGCTGGGGATCGCCCGACGACATCGCCGGAGCCGCCGTGTTCTTCGCCAGCGCCGCGAGCGATTTCGTGACCGGCTCGGCGTTGCCGGTCGACGGGGGCTACTCCAGCTTCATGGCGTAGGGTGCGCCTACCGGACGCGATGCAGCCGGGACTCTAGCGGGGCGGGATCGTTTCTTGAACGTGTTGTTGACGGCGTCGTTCATCTTCGCGTTGAGACGGTCGACCGTTTCGCACGTCCGGGTGACGGAGCCATGATCTGGAGTCCGCAAGAAGCGAGTTATTTGCTTGGACCAGTAGTATGACACGTGTCGCTGGACATTTGTACGACGAGTTTTGGCACGTCTATAAGACGGAGAAACGACCGATCAATCCTGATCGATTTGCCAGGGCGGCCGATCATC
>JALZBE010000619.1 GCA_030947665.1 Vulcanimicrobiota bacterium
CGGCACGGCGCAGGTGGTCGAGAACGGCGCATACCTGTCGGGCGCGTACGTCGCGTCGTTCATCGGCATGATCCCCGCCGAGCACCCGCGCTACGTGATCCTGGTGAAGGTCGAGCGTCCCCACGGTTCGATCTACGGCTCGCAGGTCGCGGCCCCGGTCTTCGCCCAGCTCGCCCGCGCCGCGATGCTGCACGCCGGCGACATGCCGGCCTTCGCCCCGCGCCCCGCCCCCAAGCCGCGCTTGGTCCGCGAAGCGCCGGCCGCGAACGGAACGCGCTGATGCGAGACACCGCCCGCCTCGTAGCGACCCTGCCGGGCGCTCGCGTCGCCGGCACGCTCCCGCCGTCGGTCGACGCGATCGCAACGGACTCCCGCGCGGTGAAGCCGGGCACGCTGTTCATCGCGCTCCGCGGCGACCGCACGGACGGCCACACGTTCATCGAAGAAGCAATCGCCCGCGGCGCCTCGGTCCTGGTAATGGAAGAATCGGCCGCGGCCACCGGCACGCCCAGCGCCAGTGTCACCCTGAGCTTGTCGAAGGGTGCGCCACCCGTCGTGACCGTCGCGGACTCGCGCATCGCGGTGTCCGCGCTCGCCGACGCGTTCTACGACCACCCGTCGCACGATCTCACGGTGATCGGCGTGACGGGCACCAACGGCAAGACGACGACCACGCATCTCATCCGCGACGCGCTGGAAGCCGACGGGATGCCGTGCGCTATCATCGGCACGCTGGGCGGCGAGTTTCGCGAGCACCGGTGGCCGCTGTCGAACACGACGCCGCTCGCGCTCGAGCTGCACGGCCTGCTCGCCGCGCAGCGCGACGCGGGCGCGAAGGCGGTTGCGATGGAGGTGTCGTCGCACGCGCTCGCGCTGCACCGCGTCGACCACGTCCGCTTCGCCGTCGCGGTGCTGACGAACATCACGCGCGACCATCTCGACTTCCACGGCACGATGGAACGCTACGTGGAGGCGAAACGGCGGCTGTTCGACCTCGCGCACCACTCGGTCATCAACGTCGACGACCCGTGGGGCATGAAGATCTATCGGGAGCTGATCGAGCGCCCCGCGCCGGTGGTCGGGTACTCCATCGACGCCGAACAGCCGGGCGGATTCCGCGCAACCGACCTGCGGCTCGCGGGCGACGGCTCCACCTTCCGCGTCGGCAACGACGAAATCACGATCAACCTGCCCGGCCGCTTCAACGTGCGCAACGCGCTCGCCGCATTCAGCGCCGCGGCGCTCGCCACCAACAAGAGCGGCGACAACCTTTTGCGCGGGCTCGCATCGACGCGCGCCGTGCCGGGCCGCATGGAACGCATCGGCGCGTTCGGCATCGACGCGATCGTCGACTACGCGCACACGCCCGACGCGCTGGAGAACGTGCTGAATGCCGCGCGCGAGACGACGCGCGGCGACCTGATCGTCGTGTTCGGCTGCGGCGGCGACCGCGATCCCGGCAAGCGTACGCAGATGGGTGAGATCGCGGCGCGCATCGCCGACCGCGTGATCGTGACGTCGGACAACCCGCGCAGCGAAGACCCGCTCGCGATCGCGCGCACGGTGGCGAACGGCTACGAGCGCACCGACATCGAACTGGACCGCCGCGACGCGATCCGCCGCGCGATCGACGAAGCGAAGGCGGGCGACACGGTGGTCGTCGCAGGCAAAGGCCACGAAACGTACCAGATCGTCGGCGACCAGTCGCGCCCCTTCGACGACCGCGACGAAGTCCGCATCGCCTTCTCCAAACGCGGCCGGCGATGAGACTCGCTATGCGCGACGCGATCGAGGCGACGCGCGCGCACGTCCTCGGCGAGCACGTGCCGGAGTCGCTGCTCATCCAAACGGACACGCGCGCGATCGAACGCGGCGCGACGTTCCTCGCGCTGCGCGGCGAAAACTTCGACGGCCACGACTACGTCGACGAAGCGTTCGCGCGCGGCGCGGTCTGCGCCATCGTCGACGAGCGCCATCCGGCGCACATCGAAGCGTGGTCCAAACGCCACGCAGTCCTCGTCGTACCGGACACCCTGCAAGCCTATCTCCACCTCGGCGCCCTGGCCCGCGCACGCGTCCGCGGCACCGTCGTCGCCGTCACGGGCAGCACCGGCAAGACGACCACGAAGCAGTTCCTCCTCGCATTGCTGCGCGGCGCGGGTGTCGCCGTCACGGCAACCCCGGAGAACGAGAACAACGAGGTCGGCGTCGCGAAGTTCCTGTGCGGCCTCGACGACGGCGACGAGCGCGTGGCGATCGTCGAGATGGGCGCGCGCAAGCACCGCGACCTCGACG
>JALZBE010000171.1 GCA_030947665.1 Vulcanimicrobiota bacterium
GGACGGGTGTCGCGCGGCATACGCCAGCGCGAGATAACCGCCCCACGAATGACCGACGAGCCGCAGCGCCGGCTCGCGCAGCGCGACGCGCAGCGCTTCGAGATCGGCCACTTCGCCCGCGACATCAAGCATCGCGGCGTCCGAAACTGCGGAACGCGACATGCCCGTCCCGCGCTGATGCAAGAGGATGATGGTGCGGTTCGGCGCGGCGATGAGCGGCACCGCAGACCTGATATAGGTCGGCTCGTAGCCGGGCCCGCCGGCGAGCAGAACCCAGACCGCTGGCCCGGAACCGTACGACTCGTACGCAAGCGTAGCGCCGTGCGATGTGAAATGGCCGACGCGCGCGCTCGGGCTCGCCGCGCGAGCGGGTTCGAAAACCCCGCCGACCAGCGCAGCAACCAAGACCCAGACGAAAAAGGAGCGGATCATCGTGCCCCGGCTTCGCTGACGTTGCCGGGCGGTCCCGGTGAACGCGTGGTCGGGTTCAGTGCGGCAACGCGATGGCGAGCGCGGTCCGCAGCTTCGTGCCGAGCGGCACGTACGCGCGCCGGGTGAACACGTCGTAGCGGTTGGCTTCGATGCGGTCGAGGATGCCGCGGTACAGCGAGAGCGCGAGCCGAACCGTGTAGCGCGAACCCGGTGCGAGCAGCGCGATCCCAGGCTCGGCCTCGCGGTACATGGTGCGCACGCGCTCGATCTGGAACCGCATCAGCGCGGTGAAGCGCTCGTCCACCACGCCAGCAACGATCGCCGCCTCATCACAGCCGAACCGGCGCAGATCTTCTGCCGGGAGATAGATGCGACCCATCCGCGCGTCCTCGCCGACGTCGCGCAGGATGTTCGTCATCTGCATCGCTCGCCCGAGCGCGACGCCGTAGGGGACTGCTTCCGGCGACAGCGTGCCGAGGATCGGCATCACCAAGAGCCCGACTGTCGACGCCACGAGGTAACAGTATTCGCGCACGTCGTCGTACGTCGCGTAACGACAAACCGTCGCGTCCATCCGCGCGCCGCGCAGCAAGTCAACTGCCGGATGTATCGGGATGCGGAACCGGCGCGCAGCGTCGGCGAACGCGACGAAGATCGGGTCGGTCGGGCGGCCGTCGTATGCCGCAACCAGCTTGCGCTCCCACGCATCGACTGCATCGAGCCGCTCCTGCGCCGGCGCGATCTGGTCGACAATGTCGTCCGCGGTGCGGCAGAACGCATAGACTGCCCACACCGCGCGGCGCTGGGGCGGGCTCAAGAACAACGCGCTCAGATAAAACGTCTTGGAGTGGACGCGCGCGATTTCACCGCATGCGCGGTAGCAGAGGTCCAGGTCGTCTCCGCCCAGCGTCTCGAATATCGGCGCCGCAGCGGGCAGCGACGCCGCCGCGCCGAGTTCAGGCGCTAACACGTGACTTCGCCAAAACGGCATCGACCGCCAGCTTCGCGCTGCGAACCGCGCCTTCGATGCTCGCCGGGAACTTTGTGTCGACGTAACATCCGGCGAGGAACAGATTGCGCACCGGCGTGCGCGACCCGGGCCGCATGCGCTCGGCGCCGGGGCTCGCGCGGTACACGCTCTTCGGAACTCGCACGAGCTTCGCTTTGACGAGATGATCGCGCGTTGCGAGCGGGTAGAGCTTGCCGAGGTCGCGCATCACGGCGTCGACCACCGTGTCGTCGTCCTGCTTGATGAGGTCGTCGGCCGGCGCGACGCACGCCTCGATGAACGACTTCCCGGACCATTCGTAGCCTGGCGAACCTTGTCCGAGGTCCGCGTGCACGCCCAGCAGGGTCCCCGGTGAGAACATCAGGTTCGTGTAGTGCGAAATCGGCCGGTCGAACCACAGGTGCGCATTGATCACCGGCGAGCTCTGCAGCGTGCCGACGCCGTGCACCATCGGATCGCGCAGCATGTCCTCGGGCAGAATCTTCTTGGCATCGTGCACGGGCGTTGCAAGGATCACGTTGTCGGCTTCGAACGTGCGGCCGTCGCGTGTGCGCACGCCGGTGCAGCGGTCGCCCGTGAACAGCAGTTCGCCCACGGCGGCGTTCGTTTCGATGCGCGTGCCGCGCTTGCGCACATGCTCCGCGAGCGGTTCGACGAAGCGCGGCCCCGGCGGCCCGTCGAGGAATCCGGCGCGGCTCGCGTCGCGCGTCGACGCGAAGTACGCCATCACGCGCAGCATCGCTTCGGCCGAGATCTTCTCGACCGGCGTGAAGTTCAGCGCGAGCGCCATCGGCGCGAAGAACGTCGCGAGCATGTGCTCCGACATGCCGCGCTTGCGGTGCCACTGCGCGTACGTGATCTCGTCCTGCGCGTCGGCGTAACCGTGGTCGCGCAACAGCACGGGCAGCGTGCCCTTCGCGAACAACACCTTCTCCCAGTGGTTGAACACGTAGCGCGCGTTGAGCACGGCGCCGATCCCGTTGAACGGCGAGGGCGCGTCGACGAACCGGAACTCCTCGAACACCGGCACGCCGTTCCAGCGCGGCGAGAAGTTCGGCGGCATCGCCCAGGTCAGGGTGTGCGGCTGCCACAGGACATGGTGCGCGATCCCGACCTCGCGGAGCAGCGCGTGCAGCGCATGATAGCCGCCGAAAAAGGCGTGCAAGCCCGTCTCGAGGATGTCGCCGTCGCGGTCGCGCCACGACGAGAGCTTCCCGCCCAGGATCGGGCGCTTCTCCAGCACGGTCGCGCTGCGGCCCGCATCGGCCAGGTACTGGGCGGCGGCGAGCCCCGCGGGTCCGCCCCCGACGATCAGCGTGTCAACCATCGCTCTCTCAGACGCTCGAACCGGTCCTCGTGTCCCGGGTGACCTTGAGCGGGGTCTCGAACTCTGTCAGGTCCCCGTCTCGCCCACTTGCGCCCGCGAAGGTTGTAGCCCCGCCTCATGTCCGCCCAAATCGACATCGGCCCCACCACCAACATCAGCCAGCTCGTCGGCGAGCTCCCGATCGCCGAGGAAGTCCTGACCGAGTTCGGCCTGCACTGCGCGGGCTGCGGGGTCAACAAGTACGAGACGATCGAGCAGGGCGCCAAGGCCCACGGCCTGCGGCCCGAGCCGATCGTCGCGGCGCTCGTCCAGGCCCGGCTCTCGGGTCGCGTGCCGACGATCATGAACGAGGACAAGCAGCCGGCGCGCCGGGCCCCGGGCGCTTTCGCGCGGCGGGCTCGATTCACGTACGTCGTGCCGATCATGTCGGGCAAGGGCGGGGTCGGCAAGTCGCTGACCACCGCGCTGCTCGCCGTCGGCCTGCGCCGCGCGCACAAGAAGGTCGGCATCCTCGACGCCGACATCACCGGCCCGTCGATCCCGCGCCTCTTCGGCCTGACGCAGCCGCTCGGGCTGGAATCGGATCCGTCGACGCCGCCCGGCCAGCAACCGAAGCCGCTGATGGTGCCGGCGATGTCGCGCTCGGCGATCGAGATCGTCAGCTCGAACCTGCTCACCGACAAGGAAGACACCGCGATGATCTGGCGCGGCCCGATCCTCTCGGGCGTGATCCGCCAGTTCTACGAGCAGGCGCTGTGGTCGGACCTCGACTACCTGCTGATCGACTTACCGCCGGGAACATCCGACGCACCGCTCACCGTGCTGCAGTCGCTCGCGGTCGACGGCATCGTGCTCGTGACGATGCCGCAGCGCCTCGCGACGATGATCGTGCGCAAAGCGGCGAACCTCGTGCACCAACTCGGCAAACCGATCGTCGGCGTAGTGGAGAACATGTCGTACTTCGTCGCACCGGACTCCGGCAAACGCTACGACGTGTTCGGCCCGTCGTACGCCGATCAGGTCGCAGAGCTAGCCGGCGCGCCGGTGTTCGCGCGTCTCCCGATCGACCCGAAGCTCGTCGCGCTGGCCGACACCGGCCGCGTCGAGGAAATCGACGATCCGGTGATCGACGTGCTCGCGTCGCAACTCGAAGCCGCAATGGCAAAGCGCCCGCCGAAACCGCCGGACTCGATTTCGCTGATTTAGGGTTTACCCCGGGTTGGGATCCGACTAGCTCTTCGACTTACGTGCCGTGAGCCTGGGAATTCCGTCACGTGAAACCTCAGCGTCGAGGCGGTCGATGCGGCCACCTTTATGCACCAAGAAATACGTCGGCTTTTCAGCGTTTGCAAGCCTTTTCATCATTCGTGGCAGAGCGGGAAAGAGATCTTGCAGCATCTCTTCCGCGGTCACATCTTGCCGTCCGATAAAGATTGCATGTGCGCCGCTGGCAATGATCGCGCGGACTTCCGCTGGATCACGACGAATCCGCTCGTCCTTCGTGAGCACGACCCAGCCGTTTAACCCACACGCGTGCAACCAGACCGTATCGTCCTCGTCGCGCGCGAAGTGGTCATCGTGGACCTCGACGTCAATTCCGGACGCGCGTAAGCCGGCGGGGACCTTCTGTGATCCCAGGCTTCGGTCGACGAAGATGACCTCAGGGCTAGGCTGCGGAAGGGAGGCCTTCTGCCCTGACCGCTTCTTCAATGTCCTCCGACGAAACCCGATAGTCTTGGGACAACTCGTTCACCGACTCGCCCGCGTAGAAACGCTCCGCGATGATAGACGTCGGAATCCCTGTTCCTGAAATCACCGGCTTGCCGAATGACACGAACGGGCTGATCTTAACACGCCGGCTGTCATCGTCACGGTCGCGCATCAGCGGGAACAACGCGATAGGCCGCTCGTCAGAACCCCACTCGATCCGCTCCAAGTCCGCCATGATCGCGTCCATTTGCGTTTGCCCGCCCCGTGACGCGTTGAGTGAGCCCAGCGCCGACTGCACGAAAAGATCGACGCCGTCGGTCTTAAATTTCTGGAACGCTAGCGGATGCTCCACTTGGAGAGCACGCTCGACGTAGGCGACCGCCTCTCGTATCTTCGGCAGTGCGATCATATAGCGACGTCGCATAGCATGGAGTACGAACGCTTCTGTAAGGTTCACAAACGACAGGTAGCCGCGTGTAGGAAGCGCCAGAACCGGTCGAAAGTTGTCCTGCCCGTACGCCCAGGCGCGCAGCGTCGATACCGGCATGCGTATGTACTGCGCGGCATGCGGAATGTCGTAGCGCGGCTCGGAAAGCCTCGGATCTTCTGAATCGCTCATGATGGCCTCCGATCGGCACAGCGAAGGCGTGAGGTGCTATCGTACCCTGTGTGACCGCAGAACCCTCTCGATTGCTGGCTCGCCGTTCCGCAACGCCTTTACGGGACCGTATTCATGGCCGTGAGGAACATCGAGGTCGCGGCGCTAGACATCGGGCTCAAATTCGTCACTACGGTAGCCGCGCACGCCGGCTGGCACCGAGCACTAAAATCACCGACGCTCTCGAGCGCCGAGCTGGCCGATCTACGGAAGCCCATTGTCGCTTATATTTGCAAGAAAAATTTCTCGCGTCCGGGCATTTTGGCCGATCACGTGGCCGATCATTCCGGATCGGGTCGGCCGATCATTGCCGCGCATAATTACTAGAAAAATTTCCATTATCCGCGCGTTGATACGAACGCATGTTCGTGCTATAATTATTTCGTAGCGCGAGCTTCGCGCGTATCAAAACTAAGCGGCCCGGCCGGTGTTGGCACACCGACCGAGCCCGTCACCCGATGGAGTAATCATCGAATGACCATCACCGAGTTCGACGCATTGACGTCGAGCCCTCGGCACGGCTTTAGCGTCGCCGAATACAGACCGTTTTATCGTCGCCACGGGGCGGTCGCATGATGCTGCCGCTGACCGAGTTCCACGCGTCGATGGCGGACGTTACGAACGAACAGCACCAGAACATGGCCGGCATGGTGCACGATGCCGACTTCAACCCCGTCATCGTCGTGCGATTCCTGCGCGAAAACGGGATCGACGCGAGCGTCGACGACTCCACCGGCGGCTTTCGTTTCAAGCTAGCCGACCCGGCGCGCGAGTCGGACGTGCTCTTCGCCTGCGTCTGCCTGCGGGCATCGATCAGCTACGCGATCGAAGCCGCCTTCTGGTGCGCCAAGGCGAAGCGATGATCGCAAAGCATCAGCGATCGCCGGTAGAGCCGCTGTCGGCACGAATCTTTCGCCTTCGCATCGCACGCGTTTACAGCGTCTACGAGCTTGCGAAAGCCGCCGACGTCTTAGCGGCCACGGTTCACCGCCTCGAGTCCGGCAAGCCCGTGGACAAGCACGTCATGCCCGTGCTCGCAGATGCGCTCGGCGTGCCGCTTTGCCGCCTCGTGTGCGGCGAGCACAGCTGCACCGAACGAGCCTGCGTTCCATCCTACCGCCTCCGG
>JALZBE010000620.1 GCA_030947665.1 Vulcanimicrobiota bacterium
CCCGCGTCGTGCGCGACCCGCACGATCAGTGCGATCTCTTCTTGCGAGAACGTCGGGCGCGCGTCGTTGGCCGGGCCGAAGCGATAGTCCGCATAGACTTTGATCCAGTCGGCGCCGCGCGCGATCTGCGTGCGCGTCACGCGCACGATCGACTCCGGTCCGTCCACCTCGTCGGCGCCTTGCGGCACGCAGCAGCCGGAATGAAATCCCGCCGGGCCGTACGTCCCGCGCGCCACGATCGCGCGCGTCACGCACACGAGCCGCGGCCCCGGGATCACACCCTCCTCGATCGCGCGGCGCAGGCCGACGTCCGCTTCGCCCGCGCCTTCGGTGCCGAGATCGCGCAGCGTGGTGAAGCCTGCTGCGAGCGTGCGCTTCGCCGCGACGACGGCGCGCGCGACGCGCAGCGACTCGGGGTCGCGCAGCACTTGGTCGTCCCACGGCCGCTCCCCGTACGGGTGCAGCAGCAGATGCGTGTGCAGGTCGATCAACCCCGGCAGCAGCGTCGCGCCGGGCAGCTCGATCGTGCGTGTTCCGCCCGAAACGGCGATCTCGCGATCCGGACCCGCGGCCGCTATGCGGTCGCCGTCGATGAGGACCGACCAGCCATCACGGCGCCGAGCGCCGTCGAATACGGCGGAGGGCCGAACGAGAATGGTGCTCACCACGGTGGTTTTTCCGGCGCGCTAGCGAAAACCCGCGGCGTGCAGACGCTACCGATCACGCGCCCGTGGTTCGAACGCGAGGACTGGGCCGCCGAGGCGGAACGCCGCCGCCTATCGGTCCGCGAGCGGGCGCTCGTCGAGACGTATCGCCGCGACGGGTACGTCGTGATCGAGGACGCACGGGTGCTCGACGAGCTCGACGTCGACCGCATCTGGACCCGCCTCGCGCCGGAATTCGATGCCGATGGAGCCGGCCGGGTCCAGGACGCATGGACGGAGGACGGCACGGTGCGTGCCATCGCGACGCATTCGGCCGTGATCGCCGTGCTCCGAATGCTCTACGGGCGTGAACCGATCCCGTTCCAGACGCTGAACTTTTTCTGCGGCACCGAACAGCGGACGCACAGCGACACGATCCATTTCTCATCGCTGCCGTCCGGTTTCATGTGCGGCGTGTGGATGGCGCTCGAAGACGTGTCCGTGCGCCAGGGACCACTGCACTATTTCCCTGGCTCGCACCGATTGCCGGAGTTCGACTACGAGGACCTCGGCGTGCCCGCGGTCGTCGGAGAACCGTCGTGGGTGAATCCCAACACGAGGGCGTCATACGCGGTCTACGAGGAGCGCATCGCGGCGCTCGCGGACGCGAACGGCTTCCGCCGCGAAGAGCTCGACATCAAGCGCGGCAGCTTTTTGATCTGGTCCGCAAACCTGCTGCACGGCGGTTCGCCGCGCGACGACCGCAGCTTGACGCGCAAGAGCCAAGTAACGCACTACTACTTCGCCGATGCAGTGCCGTTCACGCCGATGTTCTCGAACCGCAGCGAAGGCCGATACAACGTCCGCCGCGTGCGGGACATCCGCACCGCGCGATGGGTCGGCCCGTCGCTCGACGGTGTTCCGGTCGTATTTCCCGATGCCGGGGGGGGGCTGCGCGCTGTGCGCCCGGTCGCCGGGTTCAGGGGCGTCGTGACGCGCGCGCTCGCGCCCCACACGAGCTTGCCGCAGTCTCCGATGCATTCCGTGGAAATGACCGCTCAGGCTTTGCTTTCGAAGCTTCGGCGGTAGGGCGCCGCCGACTCTCGGAGAACCCGGTCGTCCCGTGTCTGAAGCACAAACGACCGCCATCGACCGCGCCCGCGAGCGCCTGAGCGCGCTCAAGGTGCGGCTTTGACGATGCCGGCAAGCGCCGCAGCGTAGCCGAGCTCGAGGCGCGCTCGCGCGCGGACGACTTCTGGAGCGATCCAGAGCGCGCGCGCGGCGTCATGAAGCGGATCGCCGACCTACGTTCGGATCTGGACGCCGTCGACGTGATCGAGGCGGAATTGACCGACGCTACGGAGCTGCTCGACGTGCTCGGCGACGAACCCGGCGCGGAGGCGGAAGCCGAAGGGGCGCTCGAACGGGCTCTCAAGGCGCTCGACGCGCTGGAGATGGCGGCGAACTTCGACCGCCCGTACGACTCGCACGGTGCGATCGTGACGATCCGCGCGGGCGCGGGCGGCACCGACGCGGCGGATTGGACGCAGATGCTCGGGCGCATGTACCTGCGCTGGGCCGAAAACCACGGCTACGAGACGCACGTGGTCGAAGAAGCACCCGGCGACGAAGCCGGTCTGCGTTCGAT
>JALZBE010000172.1 GCA_030947665.1 Vulcanimicrobiota bacterium
CGAGCTCGTCGGCACCCGGCTCGATCGACGCGCGCGACGGCGCCAGCCACGCCGCCGCGAACGCGCGCAGCGAGGCGAGATCGTGCAAATGCAAACCGACCGGACCCGCATCGTCCTGGCCGAGCACGACGCGGTCGAACCCGCCCTCGGCCGCGATGCGCAGCGCGAACAGATCGACGTCGCGGTCGCGCGCCCGCGTCTCGAGGTACGCGTCGAGCGCCGGACCGAGCTGCGCGCGCAGCTTTGCGGCGAACGCGCGCTGCTGATCGGTCTGCGGCGGATCCGGCAGGTTCGCATACTGCTGGACCGCACCCCACACGTCGCCGCCGGCGAACGGGAATGACGCGGCGGGCCCGAGCTTCGGGACCCCCGTTGGCGCGAGCCGCATCACGGTGCCGAACACCGCGAACGACGCGTTCGGCCGCGCCGCGCGAATCAGGGCGAGATCTTGCAACCGCGTGTACGCGACGGCGCGCGAAACGCCGGGGATGCGCGACGCGACGAGCCCGCCGTACACGACCATGTCGTTCGAAACGACGTACGCGTGCGCGTCGCGCGGCGCATCGTCACGCAGCCAGCGCAGAATCCCGGCGGAATCGCCGGGCGCCAGATACCGCCCGAGCATTGGCCGCGGCGGCTCGGCGACGCGCACGCCCGAGATCGCGCCGAGGAGCCGCGGCAGCTGCGCGGTGACGGGCCGGTCGTCCAGCGGAACGACGACGAACGTGACCGCGAGCAGAGACGAAAAGAGCGTTGCGATGGACTGCACCGCAGCGCCCTATTCGTCGCCCGACCAATTAACTCTTGAAGCCGTAGAGGCCGCGCCCGTTGGGGTCGGCCACGTAGATCTTGTAGGCTTTGCGGATGCCGAGCGACTGCGTGAACAAAACGTGAACCGGCGTGTTCGGCTTGAGGTCCTTCGTCTGCACGCTCTTGCCGTTGGAGAACAGGGTGGCGAAATTCGGCGCGTACAGGAACGACAGGTCTGCCGGGACGCCGTCGATGCAATGGACCCGGATGTTCTGCGTGGATACGTGCCGGACGTAGCCGTGGCAGTGACGGACCTTGCCGCCGGGCACGGACGCATCTTTGTCTTTCGTCAGCTCGGCGGACGCGACGAGCGTGGACGAGGCGACGAACGCAAGCGCGGCAAGTGCGGGAAGCGAACGGCGGAGAGAGTCGAAGAGCATGGCGTGAGGTCCTTCCGTTGATCGAATGCCGGACGATGGCCGGCGCCGAGCGCCTCGACGCCTTCGCGCTGATGAAGCAATTCCGGACGGACGAGGGCCTGCTGGCCGAAGCGCTCGCGCTCTTCGTCGACCGCCCGGACTACGGCTTCATCTGGCTGGCCTATGACGACGGTATACCCGCGGCGTGTGTTTCCGCCGCCTACGCGATAGCAACGGAAACGGGCGGCCTCGTCGCGGCGCTGCGCGATCTGTGGGTCGTCCCGGACCGCCGCCGCCGCGGGATCGGCACGGCGTTGCTAGCGACGCTCCATGGGCGTCTCGACCAGCTGGACGTGACGCGAGTGGAAGCCGCGCTCCCCAACGACCCGGCGTTGCGCGCGTTCTTCGCAGCGCGCGGCTATGCGGACCTCGGCGGTAGCACCGTCGCTTCGAATCGAAACTGAGCTTCTCTCGCTGTCAGGGAGAGCACCCGTACACCGTCGAACCGGGCCGCGACTGGGGGAGCATCCACATGCCGACCGATCCGCAAAACCCTGAGCACGCGCAGGCCCTCCACTTCGTAAGGCCCGGCTTCGGCATGCTGTCAGGGCTCTATTCGCAGCCCCAGCCGCAGCCCGTTCCGCTGGACCGAGTCGAGCAGAACTGGATCGACACGCTCGAGCGCGAGCGCGCGAAGATCCCGCGCCTCGAGGACGCGTTTCATGCGGGCCGGCCGGCGACGCCCGCAGAGATCGGCGCCGTCGTCATTCATGCTCAGCAAATTGAGAACTGGTTCGCCGGCTTCCTGACGGTGGCCCAAGACCTCGCTGCGCATGGTCACACGCGCCTTCTCCAGCGCATCAATACGTATCTTGCCGACATACGCGAGGCGCGCGCGATCTACCAAAAGATGCAGCAGGATGCGGGCGCATCACAGAACGCGACCGGCGCGATCATGACGGCGTCCAACCAAGATACGCTCAAGCGGCTCGAAGCGATGCACGACGCGCGTCAAGCGGTGTTCGACGAGATGAACGCGCAATGGACAAAGACGTTCAACGGCTGAGAACGAGCGCAAGCCGTCCGCGCGCCGCGCGCAGCAGCGCTTCAGCTTCCTCCCGGCCCACGCCGCGCCGCGCCATCACGACTGCCGTCTTCACCGAACCGCGGGCTGCGTTCAGGAGCGCACGTGCATCGACGTCGCCCGCGAGATCGCATACGAGCCGCTCGCTGCGCGCGCGCAACTTCGCGTTGGTCGCGACGACGTCCACCATCCGGTTGCCGTAGGTCTTCCCGAGCCGAATCATCGCACCGGTAGAGATCGTGTTGAGCACGATCTTTTGCGCGGTCCCGGCCCGCATCCGCGTGGATCCCGCAATAGGCTCGGCCCCGGTCGCCACCACGATCCCAACGTCCGCATCGCGCGCAACCTCACCACCGGACGCGTTGACGATCCCGACGGTGCGTGCACCCCGGCCGCGCGCCGCGCGCAGCGCAGCCCGCACGAACGGCGCGCCGCCGCTGGCGGAGATCCCGATCACGACGTCATTCGCACCGACGTCTTGGACGACGAGCGCCCCCGCCTCCGCATCGTCTTCCGCGCCCTCGACCGCGCGCCGCAGCGCGCCGTCGCCGCCCGCGATCCGCCCCTCGACGAGCGCCGGATCGACGCCGAACGTCGGCGGCAGTTCGGCCGCATCGAGCACCGCAAGCCGTCCGCTCGTCCCGGCACCCACCAGCACGACGCGCCCGCCGAGTTCAATCGCAGCGACGACGAGCGCCGTTGCACGCGCGATCTCACCCGACGCCGCAAGCGCCGCATCGACAGCAGCCCGATGCGATTCGACGAGCACGCGCGCGAGCGCGACATCGCCGAGCTGGTCGATACCGGCCGTCGCCGGATCGACCGACTCCGTCGCTGGAAGATCGCTCAACGCGCCAGCCGTTCGGCAAGCCGAAGCGCGCCGCGCGCCGGCTCGTCGCCGCCCTTCACGATCGCCGCCCCCGCGACATCGCCGTTCAAGCGCGTCTCCAGCAGAAATGTGAGCAAGCTGTTCTCACGAAATAACCCCCCGGCCAACGCAATCCGCGGCGAAGCCTCGAGCAACTGCACGGCCCGCAGCGCAGCTTTCACGAGGTCGCCTAACTCCTGAGCGGCCTGCTGCACGATCTTCGTGGACGCGCGGTTCCCCTTCCCGGCAAACGCGATGATGCTCGGCGCAAGCGCGGCGATCTGCGCCGGATCGGGCGCACGATCGTACAACGCCGCGATATACCCCTCGCGATCCGTCACGTCGAGCAGGCGCGCGACGAGATCGGTGGTCTCATCACGATTCGCACGCCCATCAAGCACGCGCCCATAGAGCTTCACGGCCTGCATCCCGATCCAGAATGCCGACCCTTCGTCCCCGGCAAGATACCCCAGGCCACCAACACGCTGCGTCTGCTGACCGCGCTCGGCATACGCGATCGACCCCGTCCCCGCAATCAACACGGCACCATCACCGTCCGGTATCGCAGCCCGAAACGCAACGGACGCATCATCGCCAACCACGACGCTCGCGCCGCGAAACGCGATCGCGATGAGCTCCTGAAGCTGACCGGCAATCCGCGCGCGGCCGGCACCCGCGGCACCGACGTAGATCGCATCCGCCCGGTCGCCATCGAGCACGTCACGGAGGGTCGTGATGATCACATCGGCGGCATCATCCACGCCGAGCGTCGTCGCGTTCGCGCCCCGACCTTGCGCGTCACGGATGAATTCGCCATCCTTGGACAAAGCCGCTACGGTCGATGTACCACCCGCATCGACTCCCACTGAAATCACGCCTTTTGCTTTCTGCTTTGAATTGAATGGTCCGCCTTGGACCGCCACCATCGTGCCCTTCGAAAAAAGGCGGGGTGCGGCGTGACCGTCACGATCGTGCCTGAGGCGGGCGTGCGACGTTGCTGTGGGGGGGCGTTGCGGAGTCGCGGAGGCCTGGAGGGCCGGGAGCGACGGAGCACCGAGCTCCCCGGAGCGCACGATGCGCGCAGGGGAGCGTCCCCGCCACAGCAATGGCGCACGCCCGCCTCCGCCCGCAATACGATCAAGAAGGCCGCAACCCGCCGCCCCAATCCTCCAAGCGAATACGTTCGAGCAGCGCGTCAAGACGGTGGGGCGCGATGGCGCCGAGCACACGAGCACCCGTCGCGCCGGTGACGCGCGGCAATCCAGCAGCTCGCCCACAAAGCGCCGTATAGCCGAGGACTGCAAACGCGATCGCTTCTTTCGCGTCGGCGTCGACGCCGAACTCGTCGGAGATCGCGACATGGACGCCGGTTAGCGTCGAACGGAGACCGTCGAGAAGAGCGGGGTTGCGTGCACCGCCGCCGCTTACGATGACGAGCTCGGCGCGTGGAGCTTCATTGCGGATCGCATCACCCACGGTGCGCACCGTAAGTGCCGTTAGAATGGCGACCGCATCGGCGAATGTCAGTGCATCGAGCTCATTTTGCCAGCGTGCAATGAACGGTGCGCCGTACTCTTCGCGGCCGGTCGATTTTGGTGGTCGTTGCGCGAAGTAGGCATCGTCCAGCATGCGCGCTAGGAGCGGGGCGTCCGCGGTACCGGAACGTGCGAGCTCGCCGTCGCGGTCATAACGCTGCGTGCCCTTGCTGCGCAGTGTGACGTACGTGTCGATCGGCAGGTTCGCGGGACCCGAGTCGAACGCGATTCCCTCCGGGAGCACGGTGAGGTTCGCGATGCCGCCGAGGTTCAATGCCACGCACGGCGCGCGGTCGGCGAACAGGAGCGCGTCGACGAACGGGACGAGCGGGGCGCCCGTTCCGCCGGCTGCGGTGTCGGCGGAGCGGAAGTCGTAGAGCACGGTTGCGCCCACGCGTTCGCGGATCCGGAAGGCATCGCCGAGCTGCAGCGTGTGGTGTGCGGCGCCGTCGTGCGCGAGCGTCACGCCGTGAGACGCCACTGCGTCTAGCATTGTCTCGCCTGCGATGGTGCGGACCGCTTCGCCGAAGGCTTCGCCGATTGCCGCGTGGAGTGCGGATAGCTCGAGCGCCCCGACCGGGGCCGGCGGGTACGCTGCGATGATGCGCGCGCGTAGGGTTTCGGCGAACGGAACCGTTGCGAAGCGCTCGCAGTGGACGCGTACTGCGTCGGCTTGCCCGCGGACGTCGCAGATTGCGACGTCGATGCCGTCGAGGGACGTTCCGGAGATGATTCCCGCGATCTTCACATGCTCTCCGTTGCTCTGACTGCCGCGTCTGCCACCGCTGCGCGGATTGGACGGATGTCGCTGCGCCCGAAGTGGACCGCGTTCGTCAGCAGCACGACGTTGAGATCGCGCCAGGGGTCGACCCAGATCGACGTGCCGGTAAAGCCCGTGTGACCGAACGTGCTCGACGACATCAGGGCGCCGCATGAGTTTTCGTCCGTTGTTTTCAGCGCCCAGCCCAAGCCGCGGCGCAGGACGCCGTCCGCCCCCTCTTCGAGGACTGCTTCGCGTGCGAGGGCAGGGTCGAGCGGCGTCGGGCGGCGGTGCAGCGCGGCGAGATACCAGTTTCCCAGTTGTGCGACGTCGCGCGCGGTGCCGAAGAGGCCCGCGTGGCCCGCGACGCCGCCCATCAGGTACGCCTTTTCGTCGTGGACTTCGCCTTGCACGGGTCCGCGCCAGGCGTCGGTTTCGGTGGCGGGGATCGCGGCGCGCTCGACTCCGCGCGGGCAGTAGGCCGTCGATGTGACGCCCATTGCGGCGAGCTCGTCTTCGATCGCGTTGGCGGGTGAACGGCCTGGGGTGGCGCGTGCGAGGATCGTGCCGAGGGCGATGAAGCCGAGGTCGCTGTAGAGCACGTGCGCGCCGGGTGGTGCGGCAAGCGGTTCGGTCAGCGCGAACATATTTACGTTTTTGTCGAGCAGCGTGCGGTAATCTGCGCCGCTCTTGAATCCCGCGAGGTGCGCGAGGATGCGGCGCAGCGTGATCCATTCGTGCGCCGTGTTGCGCCATTCCGGGATCAGATCGGTGAGCGTTGCGTCGAGTGCGAGCATGCCGCGCGCGACGAATGCCAGCGCGACCGTCGAGACGAACACC
>JALZBE010000173.1 GCA_030947665.1 Vulcanimicrobiota bacterium
GTACTCGGTCGTGCTGTTCGACGAGATCGAAAAAGCGCACGCGGACGTCGCCGCGATCCTGCTGCAGATCCTCGACGACGGCCGCGTCACCGACGCGAAGGGCCGCACGATCGACTTCCGCCACGCGATCGTCGTGCTGACGTCCAACACCGAGCGCGACGAGCTCGAAGCCACGCTGCGCCCCGAGCTGATCGACCGCATCGACGAGATCGTCGTGTTCGCCGACCTCGGCGCGCCCGAGATCGAGAAGATCGTCGTCCTCCAAGTCGCGCTGCTCGCCGACCGGCTCGGTGCGCACGCGATGCGGCTCGACCTTTCCGAGACCGCACGGCGCTTTCTCGCCCGCGAATCGTCGTCGCAAGGCAGCGGCGCGCGCTACGTCGCGCGCGCGATTGCGCGGCACGTCACGACCCCGCTCTCCGAAGCGATCCTGCGCGGCCGCCTCGCGAGCGGCAACACCGCGCGCGTCGACTTCGACGGCCACGCGATCACGGTGGAAGCAGCCGCATGAAACGACTCCTTTTCGCGCTCGCGCTCGCCGGCGCGACGACGGCGAGCGCGTTCGGGCAAACCGTCCCGCCCGGGCCGCCGCCCGGCCCGCCGACGGCGAACCTGATCCTGGACGCGATGCTGGCGACGGCGCGCGCCGCGTCGGTCAACCCCGGCGCGACGCAATCCGCGTCGTTCAACACGACGGTCGCGATCCAGCGCTACAACGCGGGCGACGTCAACGGCGCGCGCAACGCGGCGATCCAGGCGCTTATCGAAGCGAACCGTTTGCCGCAAACGACCATCCCCGTGCTGCGGTCGACGATCCCGCAGACAAGCTATCTCCAGACGCAGCCCTTCCCGATCGCGGGCGGAAGCGTCGCCGCGCTCGACGCGAACGCGTTCGTCGCCCAAGCGCGCGGCGCGCTGGCGGCGTGCCAGTCGCGCAATTCGCCCAACATCGCCGCTGCATCGCAGCGTCTCGCGGACGCCGAGCGCGACGCCAAAGCGGGGCGCTATCCGGACGTGCGCGTCGAAGCGCGCGCCGCCGTCGACCTGTGCGCCGACGCGCAGCAGCAGCTCAACGGTCAGCGCTAGCGGCTACTTCAGCGCGTCTTTGATCGCGGACTCGATCTCCTGCGGGCTCATCTCACCCACGCGAAACGTCGTCACCACGCCGCGCCGGTCGACGAAGACGTGCACGGGCATGCCGATGGCGCCGTACTTCTTGCCGACCGCGCCGTCTTCGTCGATCGCGACGAGGCCGTACGGGTTGGCGTACTTTCGCTGAAACGCTTGGGCCTCGCCGGGCCGGTCGAGCTCGTTGATCCCGAGCACCTGCAGACCGCGCTTCGCGTACTGCGCGCGCAGCTTGCCGATCGCCGGCGCTTCGGCGTTGCACGGCCCGCACCACGAAGCAAAAAAGTTCACGTAGAGCGGCTTGCCGCGCAAACCGTCGAGCACGATCGGCTTGCTGCCGGTCGACGGCAGCGAAAACGGCGGTGGGGCCTTGCCGACCTGCGGGATTGCCAACGCCGCCGCAGGGACGAACGCGAGTGCTGCAACGGCGAGGATGGACGGGATACGCACGCCCGTTGTAACGCCGGCCGCGCGAGCCCCGTTGCGACCGCGCCGCAAGCAAGCGTGCCTAAGCTCGATTACTGCCCTACGACAAAAGTGAGCCGGAACAGCGGGAACAGCCGCCCGCTCCGCGTATCATGCCAGTTATGCGTACGCTGCTTCGTATTTTAGCTCTCGCTCCATTGGTGCTGTCCTCGGTCGGCCCGGCAACGTCGGGCGCGGCCACGATCGGCGGCACTCCTTCCGATGTCGTATCGTCGCTTGCAGGCCATTGGCGCTGCACGGCCTCCAACGGCATGGTCACTCAGCGCTCGTACGTGGTCGTCGACGGCGGCGGCTCCCTCATGAGCGGTGCCTCCACCTCAGCCGGAACCCGCGCCGTGGGCGGCGCGAGATCCAGCGTCGACACCCCGGCGACGAACGGCGGGGCAGCCACGGCCAGCGTCTTGCGCACCGTCTACGGTCGGCAAGACGGCACGGACACCGGACCCGCCTTCGAACGCATCGTCGAACGAGCTGACCATAGCCTTGCCGTCGATTCGCCGGAAGGTACTGCGACGGCCGCGCCGACCGAAGCGTCGGCGATGCGGTTCACCGGGCAAGAGTCCGCCGTTCGAGCGGTCCCGGTCTCGGAAGAGGCCGCCACCGGCGGCACCGGCGGGTACCGCGCGCCGGCTTCGCGCTTCGTTGAAGCGAATGTCGCGAAGCCGCTGAGCTTCAGCTACGCCGTCGAGCCCGGCGGCCTGCGCCGGACCGTCCGCAGCGGAAGCACGACGTTGTCCGACGACCGCTGCTCGCGGGCGACCGCCGTGGCGTCGGCCAGCTGCACCAACGCTAATGCACCCGCCGCGGCGGCCTTCGCGGTCGTACCCCGCAGCCCGTCCGGTGCACCGCAGCAGGGTTCCGTGCAGATGCGCCTCGTGCTGGACGACCGCGGTCAAGTCGTCGGTGACGATGTCCTGGCGTCCTCATCACCGGGGCTGACGCAGGCGGCACGCGCCGCGGCACACGACTCGCGGTTCACGGCCGCGGTCCAGAGCTGCCGTGCGGTCTCGTCGCAGTTGGTGTTCGGCGTGCAGTTCTCGCCCAGCGCGGTGCGCGGCACGCTAAACAACGGTCGGGAAACGAACCTCTGACGCGTCGTCGCGCATCTGCGCGACGAGTTCGTCAACGGAGTCGAAGCGGCGCTGCGCGCGCAGGAAGCGGAAATCGCGCAGCGCCAGCTCTTCGCCGTAGAGAGCGCCGTTGAAGTCCAGTAACCACGCCTCGACGGTACGCGCCGTACCGTCGAAGGTGGGGTTTGTCCCGATCGACACGAGCCCGATGTAGTCGCGGCCGTCATGCCGGCCCGTGACGCGGTACACGCCGTCGGGCGGCAGCAGCTTCAACGGCGCGACGGCGACGTTCGCTGTCGGGTAACCGAGATCGTGGCCGCGCCCCGCCCCGAACGCGACGATCCCGCGCACGGTATGCGGCGCCCCGAGCAGCCGATCGGCAACATCGAGCTCGCCGGCCTGGATGGCTGCGCGGATGCGCGTCGACGACACGCGTTGGCCGTCATCGAGTGCGTTGGGCACCGCGACGACGGTGCGTCCGCGCTCAGCAAGATGCGCCTCGGCGAACGCGACGTCCCCGGCCCGCTTGTGACCGAAGCGAAAGTTCGCCCCGACGACCATGGCGCGCGCGCCGAGCCGCGCGATAAGCGTCTCATCAAGAAACTGCGCCGGCCCGAGCGACGCGAGCGACGCATCGAACGGCAAAATGAACGCTTCGTCGATCCCGGCGCGCGCGAACGCGTTCACGCGCTCCTCGAGCGTCGCGATCATCGGCGGCTCATGCCCGGGCCGCAAAAACGCGGTCGGATGATCGCGAAACGTGAGCACGGCGCTGCGCTCGCCGGGCCGCCGCTCACGCAACGCCTCACGCACGATCGCCCGGTGCCCGCGATGAAACCCGTCGAAAAATCCGACGGCAACGACGAAGGCGCGCTCCGGCGCCCGCTCCGGCAGCACGTGATGAACCTTCATAGAAAAACCTTGCGCGGCGCAAGCAGCGCCCCAACCGTCTCGCCGACACCGACAAACGCACGCGCGGAGTCGCGCACGAACACGTGCTTGTCCGCCGGCGGCTGCGCGAGCGGCACCATGCGCCCCGCCCGAAAATCAGTCGCCCCCCGCCCATCGAGCACGACGGTCGGGATAGGAATCACGCGCTCCGGCGGCACGAGCGCACCATCGGGGTCGCGCGCGACCTCGTCGAGCGTACGGCTCTCGGAAAGTACGAACGGCCCGGACGCCTCGCGCAACAACGCCCCCATATGCCCAACGGTCCCGCAAGCAATGGCAAGATCCTCGCACAACGTGCGCACGTAGGTCCCCTCACTGCAAGCAATCCGCAACCGCACGACGTCGCCCTCACGCCCCAGCACGCGCAGCGCATACACGGTAATCGTGCGCGGGGCCCGCTCAACGGTCTTCCCGGCCCTTGCAAGATCGTACAAACGCCGCCCACCGCTCTGCAGCGCGCTATACATCGGCGGAATCTGCGAAACAGCCCCGATGAACGCGGGGACCGCCGCCGCAAGCAACGCATCGACGTCACGCGGAACGTCGCACACAGAAACGATCTCGCCGGTCGCATCCCCCGTCGCGGTCGCCCGCCCGAGCACGAGCGTGCACACGTAGGCCTTCCGCCGGTCGAGGATCAGCGGCAACAACCGCGTGGCCTTCCCAAGCGCAACGGGCAGCACACCGGCCGCCTGCGGATCGAGCGTCCCAAGATGCCCGATCGCAAGCTTCACCCCGGGATCGCGATAGATGCCGCGCAAACGCGCGCCGAACTGCGTCGACGAAGGTCCGGCCGGCTTAAAAAGGTTGACGAAACCGAGCACTTCCGCTAAACCGGAGCGCTTCGGGCTATGTCCGAATGCGCAGGGTTCGCGCGAAGCGCGAAGCCACTATAGACCCTGCGCGCGAAGCGCCGCGCGCACGCCCGCGACGGCAGCATCGAGATCGCCGTCGAACGTCAGCCCCGACGCCATGAAATGCCCGCCGCCGTTGAGCGAAGCCGCGGCAGCCTGAACGTTGATTTTCCCGCTGGACCGCAAACTCACCCGAACCGCACCCTCGTACGCCTTGAAGAGCGCCGCCGCCTCGACCCCTTCGACCGCGCGCAGATGCTGCACGATCTCCTCGGTATCCTCACCATCGGCACCGCACACCCGCAGCATCTCTTCGTCGACGTACGTCCAGCAATACCGCCCGCCGTCCTCGAGCACGGCGCGCTCGAGCGCCATCCCGAGCAACTTCGTCGCGGCAAATCGCTTGTTCGCAAAAATCTCTTCGGTGATGAGCGGCTTGTCGGCACCGAGCTCGACCATCTCGGCGGACATGCGCAGCACGTCGGCCGTCGTATTGGTGTGCATGAACGCGCCCGTATCGGTCATGATGGTCGTCAGAATACAGGTCGCAATCTCGGGGGTAATCGTCGCATCGAGCGCATGCAACAGCCGCAACACGCAGGTCCCGGTCGAAGCTTCAGTCGGAATGACGTAGTTGAACGCACCAAAATGCGAGTTTCCGAGATGATGATCGACATCGAGCATGTTTTCGTGCTCGATCGTCGGCAAGAACTCGCCCGCGCGCGAAAAGTCGCTCATGTCGCAAAACACCCAAAGCGTATCCGCCGGGAGATCGCCGGGCACGTCGCGAGCGACGAACTGCGAATCAGGCAAGAACCGCAAATTACGCGGCACCGGATCCTGCTGAAAATAGCCGACGCGCTTCCCGATCGCCTTGAGCGCAAGCCCCAGCGCAAGCCCGGCCCCGAGCGTGTCCCCGTCCGGCTTCACATGCGACACGAACATGAACGACGACCGCCGCCGCAGCTCGGCAACGATCTCCTCGGTCGTATTCGACTGCGGCAGCACCGCCGCCGCGGCGCCCGCCGAACCCGTGCTACTCATCGACGACCTTCGCCTTCTCCAACGTCTTGTGCAGCGCGATCGCCCGCTCGGTGGTCCGGTCCTCAACGAACGTCAGCTCGGGCGTGTACCGCAAATCGATGGCGTGCCCCAACTCGCCGCGCAAATAGCGCGAAGCGGAGTCGAGCGCATCCATGGACTGCCGCGCCACGTGCCGGTCACCGATGATGGACACGAACACCTTGCAAAACTTCATATCCTGCGTAATCTCACACCGCACGACGGTTACGAAGCCCAGCCGCGGATCCTTGAGATCCTCACTGATGATTTTCGCGAGCGCCCGCTGAATCTCGTGATCGATCCGGGCTTGTCTCTGCTGCTTCATTGGGACATCGTGGTGGGCGCGGCGGGGCGTACATTTCCGTGGCGGGGACGCCCGCATTTTTCCATCCCTGAAAAAATGCTACTGCCGCAAAATCCGCTCCCGCCATCCTGGCTCCGCGGATTTCTGCGAGCCCCCGCCACGAAAACGTACTCCCCACCACGCCTGGCAGGATGTACGCATTCATCGCAGAGGGCACGAGTGTGGAGTTGCCCTACGAAATCTTCCGTAGCGTTCGGGGCGGCTACGTTGTCTCGACGGGGCGTCACAGAAATCGGCGGAGGCAGGATGCCGAGAGCCGATTTTGTGCGAGTAGCGATTTTCCAGGGATGGAAAATCGCGGGCGTCCCCGGCGAGGCAATGTAGCCGCCCCGGACGCCTGC
>JALZBE010000621.1 GCA_030947665.1 Vulcanimicrobiota bacterium
CTCACGCGCACCGCGATCGGCGGCCGCGTCGCCGCGATCAGCTTCCACTCGCTCGAGGACCGTATCGTGAAGCACACGTTCCGCGCAGATCCGCGCGTGCGCGTCCTGACGCGCAAGCCGCTCGTCGCGGACGACGACGAGCTCGCGGCCAACCCACGCGCGCGCAGCGCGAAGCTTCGCGTCGCCGAGCGCATCGACGCCGAGCAGCACGACCACGGAGGGCACCAGCAATGATCGCCGCGCAACGCGTCCCCGAGCCCGAACCGCGCCGTGTCGTGCACGTGCGCGCCGCGACGATCCGGCGCGTGCGCCGCACTCGCCGCCGCATGCGCGCGCCCGTGCTCGCGCTGCTCACGTTCACGCTGGCCGCGCTCGTGCCGCTGCTGGCGTACGTCAAGCTCACCGCGAACCTGACGTCGCTCAACTACGCGCTCGTGCGCACCGACCTCCAGCGCACCGCGCTCCTCGAGGACACGCAGCGGCTCGACGAGCGCATCGCGCGCCTGCAGTCGCCCGACCGCCTCGCGGCGCTCGCCGCCAAGCTGAAGCTGCACGACCCGCACGTGTACGCCGTGGTGCGCGTCCCCGAGCCGAAGCCCCAGCCGCGACCGACCGGGTTTGCGCTGTTCGCGTGGTTTAACTCGAAGTAATGGCGGCGCGTGCGTTCGCGCGCGTCGCACCGTTTCGGGCGAAGGTGTCGCTCGCCGCGGTCGTGGTGCTCGCGATCATGTTGGCCGTGAAGCTCGGCGACGTGCAGATTCGCCAAGGGCCGTGGCTGGCGCGCACGGCGCTCGCGCAGCACCACGTCACGCTGGAATCCTTCGCGAAGCGCGGCGCGATCCTCGATCGCGACGGCGGCGTGCTCGTGCGCTCGCTGCCGTCGGAGTCGATCTTCGCGGTCCCGACCGACGTCATCGAACCGCATCGCGTCGCGGTGAAGCTCGCGCCGCTGCTGCGCAAGCCCGCCGCCGATCTCGAAGCAGCGCTGCGCGACCGCTCGCAGTTCCGCTGGCTCGCGCGCAAGGTGCCGCACGAGGTTGCGCAGCGCGTGCGCGCGCTCAACATTCCCGGCATCGACACCAAAGGCGAAGAGACCGGCGTGCGGTTCGTCGCGTCGGGCCGGCTCGCTTCGACGGTGATCGGCTACACGGGCACCGAGGAGAACGGCCTCGCGGGCCTGGAGTACTCGCTCGACAAGCTGCTGCGCGGCACGCCCGGCAAGGTGCAGATCGAAGCGGATCTGTACGGCCACGAGGTGCCGCTGGGAAACACGCGCGTGGTCGACCGCGCGGTCCCGGGCAAGACGATCGTCACGACGATCGATCCGTACTTGCAGTTCGAGACCGAACGGCTGCTGCGCGCTGCGGTGAAGAAGTGGTCTGCGCGCAGCGGCACCGCGATCGTGATGGACCCGTGGACGGGCGAGCTGCTCGCGATCGCCAACATGCCGGACTACGAGCCGGCGCGCTTTTCCGCGTACCCGCAAGACGCGTGGCGCGACCGCGCGATCGCCGACGCGTACGAACCGGGCTCGACGTTTAAATTGATCACCGCCGCGGCGGCGCTCGAGAGCGGCAAGTTCACGACCGCGTCGCGCTTCGCCGCGCGCGATTCGATCCAAGTCGGCGGGCGCACCATCTTCAACGCCGAGGACGGCATGATGGCGTCGGGCATGGGCAGCGAGTCGCTCGAAGAGATCATCGCGTTCTCGCACAACGTCGGCGCGGCAGAGGTCGGCCTCGCGACCGGCGGCACGTGGATGAACCGCACGATCCGCAAGTTCGGGTTCGGCGATCCGACGCAGGTCGAGTTGCCGGGTGAAAACCCCGGCATCGTCAACCCGCCGTCGGAGTGGAGCGGCTCGTCGCTCGCGACGATCGCGTTCGGCCACAGCATCTCGACGACGCCGCTCGCGATGGCGCGCGCGTACGCCGCGATCGCGAACGGCGGCCTGCTGCTGCGCCCGCGCATCATGGCGGCGATCGAGGACACGGACGGCACCGTGATCTACCGCTACGGCCGCGAGACCGAGCGGCGCGTGATCTCGCAGAAGACGGCCGCGACGCTGCGCAAGTTCTTGCGCTCCGTCGTGTTGCGCGGCACGGGGAACCCGACCGCGCGCGTCGCCGGCTACACGACCGCGGGCAAGACCGGCACGGCGCAGGTGGTCGAGAACGGCGCATACCTGTCGGGCGCGTACGTCGCGTCGTTCATCGGCATGATCCCCGCCGAGCACCCGCGCTACGTGATCCTGGTGAAGGTCGAGCGTCCCCACGGCTCGATCTACGGC
>JALZBE010000622.1 GCA_030947665.1 Vulcanimicrobiota bacterium
CGATCGCGCAGGCGATTTTATAATAAAAAATCAACGACGACAACGGCCAGCTGCTCACCGGGACGCTGATGGACTACGCGATCCCGCACGCGGAGCAAGTGCCGCACTACGAGCTCGACCACACCGTCACGGGCACGACCGTCAACCCGCTCGGGATCAAGGGCGTCGGCGAAGCGGGCACCATCGGTTCGACGCCCGCCGTCGCGAACGCCGTCATCGACGCGCTCGCGCCGTTCGGCGTCGTGCACATCGACATGCCGCTGCGCCCCGAGAAGCTCTGGCTCGCGATGCAGCCGAAGAACGGGAGCACGAAATGATTCCGGCGACGTTCGACTACCACCGCGCTACCAGCGTCGACGACGCGATCCGGCTGCTCGGCGAGCACGGCGACGACGCGAAGCTGCTCGCCGGCGGCCACAGCCTCATCCCGATGATGAAGCTGCGCCTCGCCGCGCCCGCGGTCCTGATCGACATCGGCGGCATCCCGCAACTCGACACCATCGACGCGAGCGGCGGACGCATCACGATCGGCGCGCTCACCAAGCACGCCGCGCTCGCGGCGAGCGACGCGCTGAAGAAGAACGCGCCCGCGCTGTGGGACGCGGCGAACGACCTCGGCGACCCGCAGGTGCGCAACCGCGGCACGATCGGCGGCGCGTCGGCGCACGGCGATCCGTCGGCGGACTACCCGGCGGTGCTGCAAGCGCTCGACGCGACGTTCACGCTAACCGGCAAGAGCGGGACGCGCGAGCTCAAAGCGTCCGACTTCTTCCAAGGCATGTTCGAAACGGCGCTCAGCACGAACGAGATCCTGACGAAGATCGCGTTCGACGCCGCACCGAACTCGGCGTACGTGAAGTTTCACCACCCGGCGTCGCACTACGCCGTCGTGGGCGTCGCCGCAGTGCTGACCGTCAGCGGCGGAACGATCGAATCGGCGCGCATCGCGGTGACCGGCATCGGCGACTCGGCGTTCCGTGCGAGCGGCGTGGAGAGCGCGCTCAAAGGCGTGAAGCCGAGCGACGTGGACGCGTTGAAAGCGGCGTGCGCGGGCGTCGCCCGCAGCGTTACGGCGCGCGCGGACACGTTCGCTTCGGCGTCGTACCGTACCGCGATGGCGGACGTGTTCGCGGCACGCGCGGTAGCAAAGGCAGCGTCGGGAACGCGCTGATCGGGTCACCCCGGCATTCGCCTGCCCGCCTGACTGTTTCCCGAGCGGATGGCCGCGAGATCGTCATCGCGGGTTGACGCCGGGAACCCGGCTCGTTACGCTCCGTCGGTCATATGAACATCGCACTTCGGCACACGATAACCGCGCTTGCGTCGGTAGCGCTCCTCGGGGCCGGCGCCGGCGTCGCCGCTGTACCGTCAACGGCGCTCGAGTCGCGGCTGCACGTGAAGCCGTGCGTCGTCGGACAGAAGAAGACGCCTGCGCGGTGCGGCACGTTCGACGTGTTCGAGGACCGTGCGGCGCAAAGCGGGCGCACGATCCCGCTGAAGCTCGTGGTCGTTCCGGCGAAAACGCCGTCGGGCGTGGCGATGTTCTGGAATCCCGGCGGTCCGGGTGCGAGCGCGATCGAGCAAGCGGCACCAATCATGGACGGCCTTTTCGCGAAGCCGTTCAAAGAGCTGAACGACACGTACGATCTCGTGTTCGTCGACGTGCGCGGTACCGGCGGCTCCGCGCCCCTCACCTGCGATCTGTATCCGCCGGCGCAGCCTGCGTCGTGGTTCGCGCAGTTGTGGCCGGACGCCGCGTTGCGCGCGTGCCGACCGGGCTGAACCTCTCGATGACCTGCGCGGAGGACATCCCGTTCATCACCGAAGCCGACGTCGCACGCAGCAGCGCCGGTACGTTCATGGGCGCCGCGCGCGTGCGCGCGCAACGGCATGCGTGTACGATCTGGAAGCTGCGCACGGTCGCGCGCGACTTCGCCACCCCAGTTCGAACCGGCGCGCCGATCCTGATGCTCTCGGGCACGGACGATCCGGCCTCACCGCCGCAGTTCGGGCGCGAAGCTCTCCGGTATCTGCCGAACGCGCGCCAGATCCTGATCCCGCACGCCTCGCATGAGATCGAGCTGCCGTGCGCGGACGAGCTCATCGTCGAGTTCGTGCGTGCGCGCTCGGCGAAGTACCTGGACACGGCATCGTGCGCCGCGAGCTACCACCGGCCGCCGTTCGCGACGACGAAGCTGCCGCCCGGATTCTGAACCCTGCCGCGGCGTAAGCGGGTTGTGCCGATCGCCATGCCGATTCGGTCGACCCCTGTGGAGCGTGCGGTCGAGGC
>JALZBE010000174.1 GCA_030947665.1 Vulcanimicrobiota bacterium
CGCCGTGTTCGCGACGAACGCGCGCCGCACGCCGAAGAACGCCGCGATCACGACGATCAGGAGCAGCAGCTCCGCGAACGCGCGGTGCTGCGCGAGCAGGCCCAGCACGATGGTGCCGCCGAGCGCGACGACGAGCGCGATCAGGATGAGCCATGCAATCTCGGCGACGCGGGTGTCCTTCACGGCCTTCGACGGTTCCACGGGGCGGGCCGGACTCCGCCGTGGAGCTCGCCGTGAGCTCGTCGAAAGGGCGTCCCGTGCCCACCGAGCTGAGCCCGCACAACCCGCGCATCGAGGCCGTCCGTGACCTGCGGACGCCGCGCGGTCGGCGAGCGGGCCGGCGCTTCGCCGCCGAGGGTCCGACGCTGCTGGAGGAAGCGGAGCGCACCGGGCTGCGCCCGCGCGAGATCTACGCGACCCAGGCCGGCCTCGGCCGATTCGATCCGGGCCGCTTCGAGATGGCCGGGACCGCGGTGTTCGTCGTGACCGACCGCGTCTTCGCCAGGCTCACGGATCTGGAGACGCCGACCGGTATCATCGCGCTCTTCGACCTGCCGGAGCGCACGGCGGCTGAGGTGCTCGCCCGGCCGGGTCCGGTTTTGCTGCTCGCCGGCGTATCCGACCCCGGCAACGCCGGAACGCTGGTGCGCTCGGCGGAGGCCTTCGGCGCCGCCGGGGTCCTGTTCGGGCACGGCGGCGCCGATCCGTTCGCCCCGAAGGTGATTCGGGCGGCGATGGGTTCGCTGTTCCGGCTGCCGGTGGCGACGGTCGAACCCGACGAGCTGCTGGCGGCAGCCTTGGCCGCCGGCCGCCCCGTGGTGGCCACCGACGTCGACGGCGAGGACCTTTCAGTGGTGGGGCTTCCCGCCAACGCCGTGCTCGCGATCGGCAACGAACGGCGGGGGGTGCGAGACTGGTTACCCCGCTGGGACCGGGCCGTTCGAATACCCCAGCGCGATGCGGCGGAGAGCCTCAACGCGGCCGTAGCGGGCAGCATCGTTTTATACGAGGCGTCGCGTTGTCAAGAGTCTTGTCAAGTCGCCGAAAAACCCTGATCTGTCAAGACTTGGCGGCCACATAGGGTGGTGCTATACTCGCCCTTGCCGACCCAGAAACCAGCGCACCGAACCGACAGGAGAGGGACCGCCGACGCACATGCGCACCTCCGAAGTTTTCTGGAAATTGTTTAGCACCACGGGCTCGATCAGCGCATACCTGATGTACCGGCACTTGCATCCCTCGCCCGCGAACTGACGCGGGCGCCCTTCGACAGGCTCAGGGTCACTGAGCCTGCAGCCGAAGGGGAGACACCACAAGAAAGACGTTGCATGACGCCCGGTCCTCCAGGACTGGGCGTTCGCATTTGCATATGACGACGACGGGCATGAGTTCTCTCGAAGACAATCTCGCCTCGCTCACCGCGCGCTTCGACGAAGCGGTCGCGAACGCGTCGGATTCGCACGCCCTCGACGAGTTGCGCGTCGCGTTTCTCGGGCGCAGCGGCGAGGTGACCGGCGTGCGGCGCGGCATCGGCGCGCTGCCGCCGGGGGAACGCCCCAATGCGGGCAAGGTCATCAACGCGGCCGTCGAGGCGCTCGAGGCGAAGCTCGCAGCAGCGCTCGCGCGCGTCGAAGGCGCGGCGCTCGACCGTTCGCTCGAGGACGCGATCGATGTCACGGTCCCCGGCCCGCCGGCGAACATCGGCGCGATCCACCCGGTGCGGCGCGTGATCATGGACGTCGCGCGCTACTTCACGCGCCACGGCTTCGCCGTCGTCCTCGGCCCCGAGATCGAGACCGACGCGAACAACTTCGATGCGCTCAACATCCCGCCGGATCATCCCGCGCGCGAAGGGCTGGACTCGTTCTACTTGCGGCCCGATCTGGTGCTGCGCACGCACACGTCGCCGATGCAGGTGCGCTCGATGCGCAAGCACGGCCCGCCGATCGCGATCATCGTGCCGGGCAAAGCATATCGGCGCGACGCGATCGACGCCCGCCATCTCTACATGTTCCATCAGATCGAAGGGCTCATGGTTGGGCGCGGCATCCACTTCGGGCACCTCAAGGGGATGCTGCTCGGGATGTGCCGCGAGCTGTTCGGACCGTCGGCCGACGTGCGCTTCCGGCCGTCGTTCTTTCCGTTCACCGAACCGTCCGCGGAGATCGACGTGAAGTGCCCGGCGTGCGAAGGCAAGGGCGGTTCGTGCCGGACGTGCGGCGGCAGCGGATGGATCGAGATCGGCGGCAGCGGTATGGTGCACCCGAACGTGCTGCGCTCGGTGGGCTACGATCCCGACGAGGTGACAGGCTGGGCATTCGGCTGCGGCCCGGAACGTATCGCGATGAAGCGCCACGACATCAACGACATCCGCGCGTTCGTCGAGAACATGCCGGGCTTCGCGGAGGCGCTGGCGTAATGCGCGTCCCAATCGCATGGTTGCGCGACTACGCCGACTTGCCGGCGAACGCAGATGAAATCATCGCGAAGCTCGCAGCGCTGGGCTTTCCGGTCGACGACGTCGAAACGCGCCCGAAGCTCACCAACGTCGTCGTGGGGCGCATCACCAAGCTCGAACGGCATCCGAACGCGGACCGTTTGCAACTGTGCACGATCGACGTCGGCGGCGACGAGACGCTGCTGATCGCGACGGCGGCAACGAACGTCGAGCAAGGTCAGACCGTGCCCGTCGCGCGGATCGGCGCGGAGCTGGCCGGCGGTTTGACGATCGCGCCGCGCAAGATGCGCGGGATCGACTCCGAGGGGATGCTGATCTCCGCCGAAGAGATCGGTCTGCCGGGCGAGTGGTTCGAGGACGGCATCATGCAGCTCGAACCCACGATCCCGCTCGGTACCGACGTGATCGCTTACTTCCGGCTGACGGATCCCGTGCTCGACGTCGACGTCACGCCGAACCGGCCCGACGCGCTCTCCATCGTGGGGCTGGCGCGCGAGCTCGCTGCCGCGTTCGGCGTCGTGCTGCGCGAACCGCCGGTCACCGTGCAGTACGACATGGACGGCGACGACGACGCGCGGGTGACGATCGAGACGGTCGACTGCAAGCGCTTCGTGTTCCAGCGCGCGAGCGGCTTGCGCGTGCGGCCCGCGCCGGCGTCGATCCGCATTCGGTTGGCGCTCGCGGGCCAGCGGCCGCTGAACAGCGTCGTCGACATCTCGAACTTCGTGATGCTCGAGTTGGGCCAGCCGCTGCATTTCTTCGACTGGAGCCGCGTCGCCGGCAAGCACCTCGTCGTGCGCGACGCGCGCGACGGCGAGCGTTTCACGACGCTCGACGATCAGGAGCGCACGCTGGACGCGCGCGCAATCGTCATCTGCGACGACGACGGCCCGACGTCGCTAGCCGGGATCATGGGCGGGCAGCGCAGCGAGGTCGAGCCGACTACGACCGAAGTCTTGGTCGAAGCGGCGACGTGGACGGGGCCGCGCGTCCGCCGCGCGTCGGGCGCGCTCAAGCTGCGCACCGAGGCGTCGAGCCGGTTCGAGAAATCGCTGCCGCTCGCGCTCGCCGACCTCGGCGCGGCGCGCGCGGCGCATCTGCTCGAACAAGAAGGCGGCAGCGTGATGATGCCGCACGCCGCCGGCAAACCCGCCGTCGCGCCTACGGCCGTGACGCTGCGCGCAGGCGAGGTGGAACGGCTGCTCGGCTTCACGCTGACGGACGACGAGATCGAACGCGCACTGACGTCGCTCGGGTTCACCGTCGTGCGCGGCGCTGCGGACTTCGTCGTGACGCCGCCGTACTGGCGCGGCGACGTCGCGATCGCGGCGGACCTCGTCGAAGAGGTCGCGCGGGTCGTCGGCTACGAGCACGTGCGCGCCGAGGTGCCGCCGGTCGCGCCGCAAGACATCGACTCCGCCGAGTTCGACCGCGAGACCGATCTTGCGACGACGCTCGCGGGCTTGGGCTACACGGAGGCGATCTCGCTCTCGCTGCAGCCCGCCGGCGTGGCGGAGACGTGGCGCGCGAACGGCATCGCTGTCGACGATCCGGTGCAGATCACCAACCCGCTCAGCGAAGACCAGCGCTTCATGCGGTTCTCGATCGCGCCCGCGCTGCTGGGCTTCGCCGCGCGCGACCGCGCGGTGCGGCCGTACCGCGTGTTCGAGTTGGGACACATCTTCTCGAACGGGAAACCCGAACCGTCCGAAACCGTGCAGCTCACGGCGCTGCACGCCGGCGGTGAGAGCGCGTTCGGACGGCTGAAGTCCGACGTGCTCGCGCTGTTGCGGCGCATCACGGGCGTCGATGCGCGCGTCGAGCGCGGCACGTTCCCGTCGCTGCATCCCGGCAAGACCGCCGCGCTGCGTTGCGGTGACGTCGTCGTGGGATACGTCGGCGTCGTCGATCCGCGGCTCGCGCGCGCGTACGACGTCGTGGACACGACGGCGCTCGCGACGCTGTTCGTCGACAAGCTGCCGCTGCACGCCACGCCGAAGTACCTCCCGCCGTCGAAGTTTCCGGCCGTCGACCGCGACCTCGCCGTCGTGGTGAAGCTCGACGTGCTCGCCGGCGATCTCGTCGACGCGGTTCGCGGCGAAAGCCTCGTGCGCAGCGCGACGGTGTTCGACGAGTATCGCGGCCCGCAAGTGGGCGAAGGCAAAAAGTCGCTCGCGATGCGGATCGTGCTGCAGAGCGCCGAGAAGACGCTGACCGACGAGGACGCCGACGCCGCCCTGGCACGCATCGTCACGGCGCTACGCGAACGCTTCGGAGCGGTACCCCGCGGATGACCTGGCCCGATCTCGTGATCGGCTTCATCGCGCTGCTCTTCGCGTTGAAAGGTTGGAAGCGGGGATTCGTCGCGGAGATCGGCGGCTTCATCGCGCTCGCCGCAGCGATCTGCGCGGCGATCTACTATCCGGGCACGTTCGACACGTTCTTCGGCGACGACGTGCACCTCGGCTTCGGCTCGGCGCACGTCGTGGGGATGGTCGTCTTCGCGCTGATCGTGTACGTGGCGCTGATGGTGATCTCGTCGGTGCTCTCACGCATCGCGAAACTGCCCGTCATCAGCCTGGGCAACGGCCTCGGCGGCGCGCTCGTCGGTGTTGCAAAGTCCCTGGTCGGCGTGTGGGTCGTGCTGTACGTGCTGCTGTTCTTTCCGCTCACGCGGGACATCCGCACGGACTTCCACAACTCGACGCTGGTCGCGTTCGTCACCCAAGAAAACCCGCAGATCGACGTCTTCTTGCGCGGCACGATGCCGTGGTTCGTGCGCCCGCTGGTCGCGCCGCTGTTCGCGCGCCATCGCGTGTAGCGAAAGGAGCAGCGCATGGACCCGCTCGACGGCCTCTTCGCAGCGCTTCTCGGCGTCGGCTCGCTCGGGTTCTTCAGCATGCTTTTCGTCGCGCCGCCGTATTACGCGTCCTTCCCGCGCGGCGTGACGCTCGCGATACGCACCTTGTACTGCATCGCCGGGACGGGATTATTGTTCACCGCCGACCTCATCGTTCGCGATCCGCACCGATATCGTACGATCAGCACCGTGCTGTTCTGCACGACGGTCGTGAACCTCATCGCAATTCTGCTGGAGCGCGTTTGGCTCAGCCGCCAAAAGCACCGCATGAACGAGCGCGAATAGACGCGCAAAGTTTTTGCGACAACATATCAGAGATCGTCGCTGGGCGACAGTAACGGCGGCGCCGCATACGGCACGCCGGGGTACTTCAAGCCGCTGCCCGTGTTGATCAACAGCACGCGCTCGCCGCCGCTTATCCACCCGCGCTCGCGGAGCGCGATCGCCGCGGCGAGCGTCGCGCCGCCTTCGGGGCACACGAACACGCCGTCGGAACTCGATATCTCGCGTTGGCCCGCGAGGATCGCGTCGTCGTCGACCGCGATCGCCGTGCCCTTCGTCGCGTAGAGCGACTCGAGCACGATCGCATCGCCGAGCGGCTTGGGCACCGTGATCCCGAACGCGACCGTTTCCGCGTGCTCCCAGAACACTGACTCCTTCGCGCCCGCTTCGAAGGCGCGCACAATCGGCGCGCAGCCAGTCGATTGCACAGCCACCATGCGCGGCATGCGCGCGTCGATCAGGCCGATCTCGTGCAGCTCCCGCAGTGCCTTGTCGATGCCGATCAGGCCGACGCCGCCGCCCGTCGGGTACACGATCACATCGGGCACGGTCCAACCGAACTGCTCCGCGAGCTCGAAGCCCATCGTCTTCTTGCCTTCGATGCGGTACGGTTCTTTGAGCGTCGATGCATCGAACACGCCGCCGCGCGCCAC
>JALZBE010000175.1 GCA_030947665.1 Vulcanimicrobiota bacterium
CTGGGACGCGCTCGCGAAGGAGTACTCGACCGATCCGTCCAGCAAGGACAAGGGCGGCGAGCTCGGATTCTTCGGCCGCGGCCAGATGGTCGGACCGTTCCAGGACGCCGCGTTCGCCGCGAAGGCCGGCCAGGTCGTCGGTCCGGTGAAATCGCCGTTCGGCTACCACATCATTCAAGTCGAAGAGAAGAAGCCGGCGCAAAAGGGGTCGTTCGCGAGCGCGCACGACACGATCAAGACGCAGCTCACCACGCAGCAGCAAGGAACGGTCGTGCCCGCGTTTCTTCAGAAGCTCCGGAGCGACGCGAAGATCGACATCTACGACGACCGCTACAAGGATCTGTTCCCTCCGGCTCCGGGCGCCGCAGCCTCGAGCGCAGCGCCGGCGTCGAGCGCAGCCCCGGCGGCTACGCCGACCGCGGCACCGTCGCCGGCCGCGACGAAGTAGCCCTCACGCGAGGATGACCAGCGCGAGGCGGGAGTCGGATCGACCCCGCCTCGCGAACTTCTCCGCATCGTGATCCGCATCGTCGGCCTCGGTCCGGGCGACCCGGGCCTTCTCACGCTGGGCAGCCGCGAGTCGCTGCGGGCGGTCGGCCGTGCCGCGACCGTGCTCGCGCCGCCGGAGCTCGTGCGGTTTCTGGAGAGCGACGGCGTCGTGATGGAACGCGCGCTGATTATCGACCAAGGGCTCTTTTTGCGCGGGTCCGGCGAGGTGATCGACGCGTTCGTCGCGCGGCTCGACGACCGCGACCTGGGGCTGGGCGTGCTCGGCAACCCGCTGTCGGATTTCCTGGGGCTGCCGATGCTGCTGCGCGCGCTCGACCGGCGCGGCTTCGTCGCGGAGATCGTCCCCGGCATGCCGCGCGCGACGCTGTCGGCGTCGATCACGATGCCGCTCGTGCCGCTGCCGCCCGGTTCGACGCACCATACCTGGGACGACCTGATCGAAATCATGGCGCGGCTCCGCCGGTCGTGCCCGTGGGACCGCGAGCAGACCCACGCGTCGCTCGTGCGCTATCTCATCGAGGAGGCGTACGAGGTGGTCGATGCGATCGAGCACGGCAACGACGACGAGCTGTGCGAAGAGCTCGGCGACCTGCTGTTCCAGATCGTGTTCCACGCGCAGCTCGCGACCGAGCGCGGCAAGTTCTCCGTGGCCGACGTCATCGACGGCCTGTCCGACAAGATGATCCGGCGCCATCCGCACGTGTTCGGCGACGTGGCCGTCGCCGACGTCGCGGGCGTGTGGGCGAACTGGGAAGCGCTCAAGGCGCAAGAAGCGACGGGGCAATCGCGCGCGTCGAAGCTCGACGGCATCCCGGCGCACATGGCGGCGCTGCAGCGCGGCCAGAAGATGCAGGAGAAAGCCGCCCGCGTCGGCTTCGACTGGACCGACGCGCGCGACATCACCGAGAAGCTGTCCGAAGAGCTGCGCGAGCTCGCGGAAGCGCGCATCAAAGCGGGCGATCTCAAACTCGAAGACCCGCACGTGCGCGAGGAGCTCGGCGACGTGATCTTCACCGTGGTCAACCTCGCGCGGCGGCTGGGCGTCGACGCGGAGGGCGCAATGCGCGACGCCAACGCGAAGTTCGAGCGCCGCTTCCGCTACATGGAAGCATACGCCGTCGCGAGCGGACGACAACTGGGCGACATGACCTTGGACGAACTCGAGGACTTGTGGCAGCAGGCGAAGACGGCGGCGTGATTCACCCTGAGCCTGTCGAAGGTGCCGTGCTCATCCGGCTGCGGATGAGCGCGCACGACGCGCACTACGGCGGCAACCTCGTGGACGGCGCGCGCATCCTCGGCCTGTTCGGCGACGTCGCGACGGAACTCTTGATCCGCCACGACGGCGACGAAGGCTTGTTCGTGGCGTACGACCTCGTGGAGTTCAAGGCGCCGGTGTACGCGGGCGACTACATCGAAGCGCGTGGCCGCATCACGCGCACCGGTACGACGTCGCGCACGATGGAGTTCGAAGCGCACAAAGTCATCACGGCCCGCGCGGATGTGTCCGCGTCCGCGGCCGACGTGCTGGACGAGCCGGTTCTCGTCGTGCGCGCGCGCGGAACGTGCGTCACGCCGAAAGCCTCGCAGCGGCGATGACGCCCCGCGTTCTCGTGCTGGTCGCCGCGTTCTTTGCGGTGGTTTCCGTATCGGCCGCGAACGCTGCCGCGAATCGGCAGCAGCCCAACACGCTGCGATCCTACGCCGACGCGAAGGCGCAGGCGGCGGCGCAGGGCTGGTCGTGCGTCGCCGTCAAGGCCGACCGCCCGGGCAACGGATTTGCCTACAGCATCGGGTTGAGCAGCAAGCATCTTCCGGAGCTGGGGGTGTTCGCCACCGACGACGTCGCGAACGCGTGCTCCGCCATCGATCGCGTGGCGAAAGACTTCATCACCGCCGGCCGGGCTCCGCGCAGCGGCGCCGAAGTGTTCCGCAACGGCGAAGGCCGGGTCGTCCTGCGAGCGGTCGTGCGAAACCAATTCTTCACGCTCTGCACGTTCGCGAAGCGCTGGCGCGACGAACACCATATCGCCGGCGCGCGCGCGATGCAACTCGTCGTGCTCGGTCCGAACGAAGCGATGCCTCGGTAACGCCTGAGACGATGTGGGAACCGGCTGTCGCGGACGCACCGAGGGCGGAACGGCGGTGCGCACGGAGGCTGAAGCGGTTGCGACGTTCGCGCCTAGCCGTCTGCGAGCGACGCGCCTTCGGCTAGGCTGCGCAGTTTCGCGTATGCGACATCGCGCGCCATCGGTGCCATGCCGCAGTTCGTCGAGCACACGATGCGGTCGTCCGGAAGATGCTCGCGCGCGAGCTCGATCGTCGCGCGCACGTCGTCCGGTGTCTCGACCCGGTCGCTCGCGACGTCGATGACGCCGATCGCGATGATCTTGTCGCCGGCGAGCGCGAGCACGCCGGGCGGGACGTGCGAGCCCGCGAGCTCGATCGAGATCTGATCGACCGTGCTCTTCGCGAGCAGCGGCAGCACGTGCGCGTACTGGTCCCAGCGCTCGCCGAGGTTCGCTTTCCACTGCACGTTCGCCGGGATGCCGTAGCCGTAGCACACGTGCACCGCGGTGATGCACGAAGCGCCGCTCAGCGCGGTGTCGAGCGCATCGATGCCCCACGCGGCGACCTCGTCGAAGTAGACGTTGAATGCGGGCTCGTCGAGTTGGACCACGTCGACCCCCGCCGCGATCAAGTCGGCGATCTCCTCGCGGATCGCGCGCGCGAACGCGAACGCCAGCTCGGCGCGATTGCCGTACGCTTCGTCGACGACCGTGTCGACGAGCGTCATCGGGCCCGGGATCGTGATCTTGAGCGGGCCGTCGGTCAGCGTGCGCGCGAAGCGCATCTCGTCACCGTGGATCGGTGCCGTGCGGCGCACCTCGCCGGTTACGGTCGGGCACACGGCTTCGTAGCGGTCGTCGCGGATGCCGCGCTGCCGGCGTTTTGCGGAGTCGATGCCGCTCAGGCGCTCCGCGAAGCCGTGCACGAAGTGCTTGCGCGCCTGTTCGCCGTCGGTGACCGTCTCGATGCCCGCGCGCACCTGTTCGGCGACGGCGATGCGCGTCGCGTCACGCTGCGCTTCGGCGAGATCCGCTCCGTCCAGGCGCCAGTTCGGGAAGATGCGCTCGGGCTCGGCGAGCCAGGCGGGTTTGGGCAGACTCCCGGCGATCGTCGTGGCGAACGGCATTACCCGGTGGGGTGCCGGCCCGCGAGCAATTGCTGCAGGTACTTCAGCACGAGATCCGAGTACGACACGCCGTCGGTGTGCGTGGTGAACTTACCGACGTCGCCCTCATCGTGGCCGCTTTGCGCGCCACCTTGCCCGGCGTTGTACTGCGCCGCCACGCAACGCACCAGCGTGTCGCCGGTGTAGCCGTATTTTTGGTTCCAATAGTTGATCGCGGGCAGCAGGAACTGCGTGATCGCGTAGCTCGCGTTGGTCTTGGGATCTTGCCAGTTCGGCGGCACCGACGCCGTCAATTGAAAGATCCCGTGGCCGCCGTCGCCGGAGATGTAGTTCGCCGCGGTGTAGCCCATCGATTCGAGCCAGCCTTCAACTTTGATCGTCTCCTGCCAGCCGTGAGCATACAGCCAACATGGCGGAAAATTCGCCGCCGCTGCCGCGGCTGCTGCGATCTCGTCGCCGTATTGAAGACCGCTCGGCAAACCGTTACCAGCAACTCCGAAAAGCATCGTCCATCCCCTCGAACACAGCACGATTCACAGAACTGACTCTTACCAGCCCGGACGCGCCGCCTTCTGCGATGACCCTCCGGGCCCTGCCCGGCCGCAGGCGGCCTAAAGGTCGATCGCGCCGTCGATGTCACGCCGACACAACACGGCCATCTCGCCGCAAAGGTCCGTTGCCTACCATCGAACGATGCTCCGATCGCAGCGCCGGTCCGTGCCATGACGGGAAAAGAGCTCGCGCGGTATGCCGAAGCCAAGGGCTGGTTCTTCCTGCGGCGTGGGGACGTGCAAGTCACGTCATCTACGCGCATCCCGCCACGTCGCACAGGGTGGCGATCCCGGTTCACCGCGGGAAGGACGTCCCAAAGGGTCTCCTGACGGTTCTCCTCAAGAAGATCAACAATCCCTGAGGACTTTTGATGACCTATACGATCATTCTCGAAGACGGTCCCGACGGCGGGTGGGGCGGGCTGGTTCCGGACCTGCCCGGGCTTTTGTTGCTCGGAGATTCGCGCGACGAGATCATCGCGCAAGCGCCTGATGCAATCCTCGACTACCTCGACGCGATGCGCGATTCGGGTCAATCGGTTCCGGAACCGGGCCGGTATGCCGTACAAGTCGAGGTCCCCGCGGCCTAAGCACGCTACCGTTGCGATTAGATAAGTTCCTCAAGGTCTCGCGGCTTGCGAAGCGCCGCGCCGAGGCGAAGGACGGAATCGAGGCCGGGCGGATCACCAAGGACGGGCGCGCCCTCAAACCGGGCTACGAGGTCAAAGCCGGCGATGTGCTGGTGCTGCACTACCGCACGAAGTTTCTGACCGTGCGCGTGCTGCTCGTGCCCGAACGCGTGCTGCCGTCACTGGAGCCGGCCGACTTGTACGAGATCGTCGAGGAGCGCAAAGACGATCCCGTCGAGTGGCTCCGCTGATGCTGCGCTGATGGTGCGCTTGTTGATCGCCGCGTTCGGCGGCGCGTGGCTGTTCGGCGGAATCGTGCTCGTCACGCTGGCATACGGCGGCATCCGTCACACGGACCTGTGCGCGCCGCGCCCCGAGCTCGGCGACGTCGCGGGCTTGTGGCCGCGCGAGGCCGGCGAATTCGCTGAAGCGATCGCGGGTCGCAGCGCGTACCTCGCGTCGGTCGATCACCGTGACGGTAATCGCATCCGCAGCGTGCGCGTCGAACGCAACACGGTGACGGTCGCGCTGGACGGCCCGAATCGCTGGGGCTCGCCGGAGACGCCGGGCGCGACGTGGCAGCTCGTCTACGCGCGCCATCACGGCGGCGTCGGGGGCGGCGGCTTGCCGTGCGTGAAGATGGACGTCGTCAGCGGCCCCGCGGTGCAGCACTGGGCCTGGGCTGCCGCCGATCTGAACGTGCTGCGGTGATGGTCGTTGCCTGAGCGTTCGAGATTGTCCGCGGACGCCAAAGACGCGCTCGCGCGAGAAGTGCCGGCAAATCCGGGCGTGCGTGCGGCGCTGCGCAACGGGCTCGCGTACTACGGCGGCGTCGATGCCGGCGGCCAGCTCGTGTTTCGCACGCGCCGTTCGGCGGTCGCGCGATTGGGACGCACGCTCTTCGAAGACCAGCGCAACGCGGCGCCCGTGCGGCGCGGCCACGACGCGCGGCTCTACAAAGCGACGACGTTCGAGATCGATCTCGGCGCCGTGCCGCCGCAACCGCCGCCCAAGCCGCGCCGCCGCGACGAACGCCGGGCCGAATTGCGCGCGGCGTTCCTGTGCGCCGGATCGGTCGCCGCGCCGCACCACGGCTATCATCTGGAGTTCGTGGCGGCCGACGCCGCCCGCGCGGACCGCATCGCCGGGCTGATTACGGCCGAAGGCCTCACGCCGGGCAGGATGATGCGCAAAGGGCGGCCCGTGGTGTACCTCAAGGGCCTCGACGCGATCGTCACGGTGCTCGGCGCGGCGGGCGCGTCGGGCGCCGTGCTCCACCTCGAGGACGTCCGGGCGATGAAGGAGACGAAAAACCGCATCCACCGCCTGGTGAACACCGAGGCGGCCAACGTGGTGCGGGCG
>JALZBE010000176.1:0-4094 GCA_030947665.1 Vulcanimicrobiota bacterium
TTCACTGACCGACTCGCCCATCTCGGGCAGGGTGACGTTCACCAGCGTTTGCGGAGCCATTGACCCCTATCGTACCACCCCGGCCGCCCCCGGTCTGCGACCGACAGGGCAGCAACCCAGGCCCCGCCAGATCCGCGGTCGACACACGCATCGCAGCGTGGGGAGGAGCCCGCGTCAACCAGGCGACACGACCAAAACGACACGCTCGGACGCGTTGACGGGGTGACCAGCTTGCGACCACTGCCTTCCGTTCTTCTCGCCGGCACGCTGGCGATCGCATGCGCGTCGCCGGCGGCCGCGCAAACCACCGCCCCGGCCGCACCGTCCGCCTCGCTCCAGACGCTCGCGGCCGGCCAGCGCGCGCGGCTCGCCAAGGCGATCGCCGCGAATTCGGAGCTGCGGCGGATCGTCGGCGATCAGCCGCGCGTGGTCTTCGGCGAACCGGTGTTCGACAAGATCGAAGCGGAGCTGTACGTCCGCAAGCTCCGCGCAACGCCGCCGGTGCAGCAAGTGCCGATCGTGCTGTTCGATGCGAAGACGAACCGCGCCGCGAGCGCCGTCGTGCTGCCGGACGGTAAGGTGACGCGCATCGAGGTGATCCCGGCGGTGCTCGTTCCGTTCACGCCCGAAGATGCCGCGGAAGCGGTCGACCTCATCCGCCGCAGCGCCGCCGGCAAACAGATCCCCGAGCTCGAGCGCTTCCAACGCGACTCGCCGGATGCGCGAGCGCCACGCGACGCATACGTCGTACAGTTGTTGCCGGTGCGCGGGGGCGACGCGAAAGACCCGTGCTCCGCGGACCGGTGCATGGACGCCATCTTTCGCACGCCGCGCGGCTATCTGCCGCTGCGCGCGCATGTGGACCTGACGCGGCGCACGGTCGAGATCGAGGGTCCGCCGCGATGATCCGGTTTTGTTTCATCGCTGCGGCCACCCTTACACTCGCGTTCGCCGCAACTCCGGCGAGCGCGCAGCTCGATTCGGCGGCGCAGCCGGCGCTGTCCGCGCAGGCGATGTCGCGACTCTACGCGCAGGCCGTCGACCCGGACCGCTTCTCGTCGCTCATGTGCCCGCGCCAAGTTCTGCAGTCGTTTCCCACGTCCGGGCCGCCGGTCACGACGTGGCGCGTGTGCTGGCACGAGGTCGCCGATCGCAACTCGCTGGCCGATCCGAACGGCCTCGTGATCGGTCCGGTCGACTATCAGCTCACGCCCAACGGCCCATGGCGCCGGCTCATCGCCGACATGCGCATCTCGGACTTCTTCGTGCCGTACCACCCCGGGTTGCCGCGCTACTACGATTTGAGCTACTACGATTTCCGACTCTCCGACATCCCGCCGGAAGCGTGTCCCGCGACGGCCGGCGGCACGCTGCTCACCCGCCACGTCTGCAAAGAAGTGCACGATCGCGGCCTGATGTTTCTCGACGAGAACGGTGCGAAACGCAGCGAGGAGCTCGTGCTCTGGGGCGTGATCTGGGCCGGCAACTACCGCTACATCGAGCGCTTCTCGTTTCACGACGACGGCGTCATCGTCGGCGAAGAAGGCGCGACCGGACAGAATCTCCCAGGCAGCGAGCTGGTCCCGCACGTGCACAACGCGCTTTGGCGAATCGATCTCGACGTGTTCGATCCCGTCAACAACGCGATGCACGGACAGCACGTGGAAAACATCAACGGTGCGGCGGCGACTGACGTGATGCCGGTCATCGGCGGCGCCACGGGGCTGCAGTACGACGTGCGCACCCACGACAGCATCATGGTGACCAACACCGGATATCTGAACGCGCGCGGACATCACCCGGCGTACGTCCTGATGCCGTTGGTAACGGGCGGCGGGTTGACGCAGCACCACGAGGACTTTACCCAGAACGATTTCTGGGTGACGCCGTACGATCCGCACCAGTTCGCGGCGTCGCAGCTGGCGTTGTATGTCGCCGGCCACCCGTCGGTGCTGCACAACGACCTCGTGGTGTGGTACAAAGGTTCGCTCCACCACCATCCGCGCGACGAGGACGGCGCATATGACCGCGGCAGGATCTGGCACGGAACGACCCACGCGATGTTCGCGGGGTTCATGCTGATGCCGCACGACGTCTTCGACTGCTCGCCGTTCTACTTCATCTGCCCCTGATGGGTGAACCACCGCTGAATCTGCTACGTTAGGAGAAGCATGCGCAGACTCGTTCTTTCACTCGGCGTCGCCCTCGCACTTGGCACCGGCGTCGCCCTCGCCCAGTACCCCGAGGTGCCCGCGCCCTCGCCCGAGCCGGCGACGAAGACGGCGGCACCGGCCCCGGCGCCTTCGCCCGTGTCGGTCATCCACATCAAGAATTTCGCGTACGTCCCGGACAAGGTCACGATCCCCGCGGGTTCGACGGTGCGCTTCGTCCAGGACGACGACACGCCGCACACGGTGACCGCGACCGATAAATCGTACGACAGCGGCAACCTCAACCAAAAGGACTCGTGGCGGCACACGTTCGCGACCGAAGGCACGTACACGTACTTCTGCGCGTACCATACGTACATGAAGGGCACCGTCGTCGTCGTGAAGTGACCGGCCGTCGCGCGGCCGTTCTATTGATGCCCGCGCAATAGCACCGTTGCGACCACGTTGAACAACAACGCGCCCGCGATCGCGAAGCCGAATCCGAACGCCGTCATCGATAGGATGACGATTCCGATGCTCACCGGATTCGCGTTCGGGATGCGGCCCGGGCCGATGCGCCACGTGATCGCCCAGCCTGCCGTCGCTTCCGCGAAACCGGTCAGCGCGCCGACGATCTCGACCAGCCGCAGATCCAGCAGCGCGAGCATCGCGCTGAACCCGATCACGACGTAGATCCCGAACTGCACCGGCCAGATGCGGCGGTACACTTCCGGACGCTCGCGCGTGAGCCACGCGGCGGCGGCATCGACGGCTAAGATGAGCGCGATGCCGCCGAGCAGCGTGAGCGGGAAAGCGGTCCAAAGGGGCCAAGGTGCCACGGAATACGAATCGCCTCCGGCGGAAATGTTCCTTTCGCCCTCGGCTTATCGTGAAGGAGACACCATTATGGCGGTCCTGGTAAAAATCCTAAATCGCGGGATGTCGCTCGAGAAGTACGATGAGATCGCACCGCGGCTCGTGCCCGAACTCAAACGGCAGGCGGGCTTTCACATCCATCTCTGCAATGCAACCGACGACGGCCTCGTCGTGCATGAAGTGTGGGACAGCGGCGAGCAGCAACAAGCGTGGTTCGACCGGTACGTCCGCCCAAACATTCCTCCGGAGGCGCGTCCGGAGATCGAGGTTGTGGCGCTGCACAACGTCGAGGCGAAGTAGCGTCAGCCCGTAGGCGTGCGCTTGCGCTCGTCGCGTCGAAAGGCGAAATACACGATGGGCATTAGCGCCTTGTTGTAAAGAAACGTGACGACGGACGACTTGAATCCGGGGCCAAGCCGTCCTTCGTCGGCTTCGATAAAGAAGAAGTTCATGAATTTGCGCTTGAGCGACTTGCTGTACGCATCGCACTCGGTCGCGCTGCGCCCGCTTCGCTCGACGAGTAGTCGCGCAACGTCGGCGTCAGACGGATGTTCTCGCACGAGCGCCGAGATCGTCTCGTCGTCGGTTCGCAGGAACGCGATGACCTGCTTGTCGATGAAATCGTTGTCGCCGAAAAGATAACCGTCCACAATGCGCCCGTCGGGCGAGGTCAGACAGCGGCGCGCCTTCTGCAGCATGCGAGGCAGCCACACGACGCCTGCCGCTGACTCAAGCCCGGAACAGGGAACCCAGCTCATACACGCCTCCGACCGTCGATCGACGTTGGTTGCCAGAACGCCCGAGAATCCCCCTGCGAAGGGACCGGCGCTATTTCATCCTGCGGCGCGGCGCTGACTTCAGAAGGTCGTACAACTCCGGCATCCGTTTGCGGTCTCGTGCATGATCCAACGGCGTCCGTCCCATCCATCCCGGAATCGTCGGATCGGCACCGTGTTCGACGAGTATTTTGGCGATGTCGAACAGTCCGTGTTGCACGGCGAGCAAAAGCGCGGTATCGCCGATCCTCGATTCGTCGTGCGCGTTGACGTCCGCTCCCGCGTCGATGAG
>JALZBE010000176.1:4104-6239 GCA_030947665.1 Vulcanimicrobiota bacterium
TTTCTCGAGGCCCGCATGAGCGGAGTCCACCCCAGATCAGCGTCGAAAGTATCGAGGAACGCCGCTCCACCCACCCTTAACACTAGGCGAACGAGCTCGACATCGCCGGTCGCGACGGCCGCCGTCAAGATCTCCACGGTGACGCGGAGCGTTTCCCCGTCTGCGATCAGCGCTTCGAGCGCGGTCCGATCGGACAGGTAGCCCCACAGCGGATTCTCGGCGTCGTCCGTATCACCGGAGTTGCTCACCTATGATCCACCTTTGTACGCGCCTCGGCCACGGCGCCAAGCGCGACGGCACACGAATCGCGAGTTACCCGATGTCGCGGCGCGGTTGCGGCTCCCTCATGGCGTCTTTCCGCCTTCCCCATGGGTCAACTCACGTCGAAGTAGTGCATCGTCGAACACCTTCGTCGTCTTAGCATAACATTCGCACATAATGGCTTCCAGTCGCTGATAGTTCGTGACCGATAACTTTGCCCGAGCATAGTCGAGGGCCCCGGCGTCCCTCAACTCGTGCACGGCGTCCGAAACGCCCGCACTGTCGGTGCCGAGTATCGTTGCCAGCGCTTCATGCGCAAGGTCGAACGAATCACGTTTGGTGCGGTCGCGCGCCATCAGCAACCAGCGCGCGAACCTCTGCACGGGTGTATGCTTCACGTTGCAGACGCTAAATTGTTCCGTCGCAAATAGCCGCGCACTTAGACTTTGCCGAACATAGAACCCAAAAGCATCGGCGCGGTCGATCTCGGCCGCGAACATTGCCAAGGGTATACGGATAGCGCGACCCGGGATCAAGCAGTACGATGAACGTCGGGCAAAACGTGATTGAAGCGCCGCATCTGCCTCGACGAATCCTTCGTGGCCAACGTTGGTTACCTCGACCGTCTCACCGTCATCGAGCGTGGCAAGGACCGACAGAACGCAATCGACCGGGAAATGAACGAACGCGAACTCGCCGGAGTCCTTTTCTGTGCGCTGTTCCTTTCCGACGAACAACCCACTCAGACTCGGGGCAAGACGGTCCTGTGTTGCCGTGGGGAGCGCATCGAGGAGGCGGTTCCCCCTCAGTGATTCAGGAAGCATCCAACATCGCAATTGGCACGATTCGCGTTTCGCGAAACTACGACAATCTCATTGTAGCCGATATGCCGCTTGGTCGATTCAATCCCCCCGGCCCCGTCCTGGTCGTCGCGATCCGGCACGGCGCGGCCGTTGCGATTCGCGGCGCGGGCGCTCTGCGAGAACGCCCCAGCGAACAATGCTAGAAGTAGACCCATTCGCGACAGTTCTTCATCTCGATGACGACATCGCGAGTCTCGCAGTCTTTACTCCTACGCCTCAAGCTCAGATCGGCGGTCAAGCGTCCTTTGCCAACGCGGCGATGCTGAGGGACGCTGACCGGCGACCACCATTGAATTGCACAACTGAACTTCTAGGAAGTATATATCAAAGGTTCCGCCCTTGAGAGGCACATTCAACCTGCGATCGCCTTGAACGTATTCAGTTCCGCCATTCCCCAGGATCAGGCTCCTTTGGCTGGCCCTTTGATGCGCTCGTGCGCCCGATTGGAAACGCCGTGGCTGGCTGATGTAATGCTCCCGAATTTCTCCCTCGGCCATCTGGAGCGCTCGGCCGCCGATGGCGATAAAGAAGCCCGGAACATCTCGTTGTTGATGTACCGGGCTTTTTATCTTGGTGCCCAGGAAGGGACTCGAACCCCCACGACCTTGCGATCACTAATACCTGAAACTAGCGCGTCTACCAATTCCGCCACCTGGGCGCGGACCGACCTCGGTTCAGCCCCTGCGGAGCGCGTCCCTGCGGCCGGGCATTGCTAGGTGGCCGCGCAGCCACAGCACCGGCACGACGCCGAGCACCGCAAGCGCGGCCGTCGTGAACCACGCGACGCGCAGCGATGTGTGGTCCGCCAGCGCGCCGAAACCGAGCGGCGCGGCGGACGAGGTGAGGAAGATCGCCGTGAGCGTGATCCCCAATGCGCTCGCGGCCCGCTCGCTGCCGCCCACCTCGGAGATCGTCGCGGCCATCAAACCGTTCCAGCCCGCCGCGCTCAGCCCGAGCACGATCGCGGCGCCGAACATCACGCCGACCGTGCCGGCGTGCATCATCGCCACC
>JALZBE010000177.1 GCA_030947665.1 Vulcanimicrobiota bacterium
GTGCACGATGGTGCGCCGGGTACTCGCGGAGTCGCGTGAGCCCGGAGGGCGGAAGCGACGGAGCGGTAGCGACCGAAGCGCAGGATGCGCGAAGGGAGCGTGCCCGGCGCGCCATCGTGCGCCATCCGCCCATGCCCCAACCGCGCCCAGCGGCTGTGAATTACGTGAATCACGGCGAATCACCGTGGACAACAAAACTTTCTTGTGGACAAGGCGCATTTCATACGCCGGACCACTTGCACGCAGGCGAACGAGGCTTGTATGATGCGAACACGTCAGAGGCAACGATGACGTGCGAGCGACGAGTGGCTCGGAGGCGCAGAAACGGTGACGGGAGACGCAAGTCGAACGTCGCTTGAACGAAACGCCGAATCGAAGTTCGACGCCGTAATGGCCGGCGCAAGCCGGCGAGGACGTGCGCAGATCGGATGCTCGTGCTGACCGAAGCCGCATGGGGCAACTCGCGCGGCTTCGTCGCGTTCAGCCGGGCTTCGTCCCGATAGCGAGCACGTGCGCGCTCGCTTCGACGACGCAGCGCTCCGTCTCGATGTCGCGCAGCCGCGTGAGATAGCACCGCCGCCACGCATCGTCGTTCCAGCGCTCGGCGAATCCCGCCAGCGCCCACGCGGGTCCCTCCACCGCAACTGGCGCCTCCACGCCAAACCCCGCCGCCTCGAACTCGGCGCGCAGCAAATCGGGCGTGTGGAAGAACGCGATCGTGAAGTATTCAGGATCCGCAGTCGTGTTGCGATGTCGGCCGGTCACGAGATCGTCGAGCACGATCTCGAAGAAGCGCGGGTCGTCGAGATATCCCTTGCGCATCCCGGTGAACAGCGAAGCAAACCGCGAGATCGCAGCAACGAAGGCGATCCCGCCTGGCCGCAGCACGCGGTGCGCTTCGCGCAGCGCCGCGGCGCGATCGGCCGGCTCGGGCAAATGGTACAGCGGCCCGAACAACAGGGCGACGTCGAACCGCTCGTCGCCGAACGGCAGTTTGCGCGCATCGCCGAGCCGCGCTGCGAAGCCCACGTCCATCTCTGCGCCGAGGTCGCGTGCCCGCGCGACGTGCTCCGCCACGGGATCGACGAGCTCGACGCGGTGCCCGTCGCGCGCGAGCCACGCGGCATGCACGCCGGCGCCGCCGCCCACGTCGATCACGTCCAGCGCTCCTGCCGGCAGGCACCGCCGAACGATCTCCCGCGTGCGCGCCAACTCCAAAGGACCGGAGCCCGCGTCGAGCCGGCCGGCTTCGTCGAAGGCGCGGTAATGATCGATGATCTCAGGAGCGAGCCGCGGAGCGTCGTTTGGCTGCGCCATCCTGTGGAATTCTGCGGAACGCCGTGGAGAACTGCAAGTTCTTGTGGACGGCGCGTCGTCGCATCTTGCGCGCATCAGCGGCCGCGCTTATGATGCGTGCACGCCCGTTTCACGACCGGCTGCGAGCAGCGAGAGGCTCGCCGGTGGGAATTGCATTACGGAAGGCGCCAGCTCAACGAATGCGAGATCGCCGAGACGACATTCGACGCCCTGTTGGCCGAGCGATCGGCGAACGGACGCGCAGCAGATCGATTCTCGCGCCGTACCGGCCCCGAGGCGACGTCTCGGGGCCGCGTCGCGTTTGCGGCTAGTTACCGTTCCAGTCGGTGAACGGTGCGGGCTTGCGATACGGCGGACCGACCTGTATCGTCACGTCGAGATGCTGCGTCAGATCGATTTTGCGCGTATCCCCGGTGTATGGGCGGCCGTCGACCCACACCGCGACGTGCTCGCCTTTGCGCAGCTTCGCGCCGGCGGCCTCGGTCTTCGTGAGCGGCTCCCCCCAGACGTCGAAGAAATTGCCCAGCGTGAACGACTTGAACTTCGGCGACTCGATGTGGATGATGCCATCGGGCGTGTGCGTGTGCAGCCAGTAGAGGCACTGGGCCGTGAACGGCCGCCCCACGTCCTCGGGGACCGCGACCTTCTTGCCGTGGTCGCTGATCGCGAGATGCTGGTGGATGTGCAGCACCGAGCCCTCCATACGGTCGCAGCGGATCCCGTCGACGGGCTGGCCGCCGGGGACCGCGGCGACGGCGGCGCCCGCGCACGACAACGTCGCGGCGGCGGCAAGGGCGATCAGAACCTTCATCGGTCGCATTCGTTTACGAGAACGCGCCGCCGCGGTCCGTCGTTCCTGCTAGCTAGCCGTACCGCGCGGCGAGCCGGCGCGCGATGTCGGCCGCGGCCCGGCGCGCTTCTTCCGGCGCCACGACCTCCGCTTCGGCGCCCCAGCCGAGCGAGAAGCGCACGATCTCGATGGGGTCGGACACGCGGTACGTGATGTCGACGCCGCCGTCGTCCCGGCGCACGACGCGGCGGTCGCGCGCGACCGTCGACGCCGCGATGGCCGCCTTCGCGACGACCGGCGAGAAGCGCACCGTCACGTCCGCGACGCTCTGGCCGTGGACCACGCCGCTCACCGAGTGCGCACCGTACGCCTCGAGGTTGAAGTCCGCGGGCCGCTCGAACTTCTGCGGCGTGATCGCGACGTCGGAGACGTTGTCGACCGCGAAGACGCGCATGTCGGCGCGCGTGTGGTCGAAGCCGACGAGATAGATGCGACCGTTGGAGACGATGAAGCCGTACGGGTCCACGCGGCGCTGCGTGCGCACGCTGTTCTTGTCGGTGTAGCCGAAGGCGACGCGGCGGCGCTCGCGCTCCGCGCTCTGCAGCTGCTCGAACACGCGCTCGACAGCGTCGTCCATGGACACGGCCTCGAACCGGATCGCCAGCGACGAGTGTTCCACCGCGGCTTCGGTGCGCCGGTCGCTCGAGCGCAGCAGCTTCTCCGTCGTCTCGTCGATCGCGGTTGCGAACGTGCCGCCGAGCGAGGATCCGAGGCGCTTGAGTGTCACCAGCCCGAGCAGCTCGCGATGGGAGAGGTTGAGCCGGCGCAGGCTGTAGCCTTGGGCGAACCGGTACGTCCCGCTGGCCCGGTCGAAGAACCATGGGAAGCCGGCGTCGGCGAGGACGCTGAGGTACCGCCGCAACGTGCGCGTGCTGGGCGGGTTCTCGTCCGCGATCTGGCCCTTGAGCTCTTCGAACGCGAAGCGTCCTTCGTCGATCGCGCTGAGCAGCCGAACGAGGAGGACGACTTTGGGTTCGGCCCGTTCTTCCGCCACGCGCCATTCTTCGTCGTATCTATACGGTGTCCGTGCTCGGTTTGCGAGGGCGCGCGGTCGCGGCGAAGAAACGTGACCGAAAAGCAGCCCGACTCCAGCTAAGGAGCACCATGGACGACCAGCGTACCGAAACCTCCGTCGAACGGAAGGAATTCCTCCGCCGCACCGGCGCGCTCGGCATCGCCGGCGCCGCCGCACTCGGCTTCCCGTTGCTGGAGACCCGCATCGCGGGTGCAGCGCCGCTGCGCCCGCCTCGCGACGTGATCGCGGCCGGGGGCGGCGCGACGGTCAAGATCGGCCACGTCGACGGCTTCTCCGGCGTCTATGCCGCGGCGTCGCAGTCGCAGCAGCACGGCATGGAAGTCGCCGTCGCAGAGCATGCGCGCAAGAGCAACCGCATCAAGTACGAGATCGTCAAAGGCGACGACGCGAACGCCGCCGCGACGGGCACGACCGAGGCGAAGCGCCTCATCACGCAAGAGAAGGTCGACGTGCTCACCGGCTGCCTGAGCTCCGCAGTCGGCCTCGCGGTCTCGGCGACCGCACAGGAGAACAACACCTTCTTCCTCGCGATCGGCACGCACGACACGAACATCACCGGCCCCAAGGCGCACCGCGTGACGTTCCGCCAGACATGCTCGAATGCAATGCTCGCGAACGCCGTCGGACCCGAGCTTCTCAAGCACGGCAAGAAGTGGTATTTCCTGGTCGCGGACTACGCGTTCGGCACCGACGCCTACACGCGCTTGAAAAGGATCTTGCTCGCGCACGGCGGTCAGGACGTGGGCACCGATCTGCACGCGCTGTCGCAGACCGACTACTCGTCGTATCTGACGAAGGCTCGCAACACCGATGCGAACGTCATGGTCATGTGCAACTATGGTCCGAACACGCAGAACGCGACGAAGCAAGCCGTGCAGCTCGGGCTCAACAAGAAGATGACCTTCGGCGGCATTCTGTGCGGCAACGACGTCGCGGTCGGCATGCCGGTCGACGATCTCGTCGGTTCGGTGTGGGGCTACGTCTGGGGCCCGGAAGCGGGCGGCGACGCAAAGCGCGTCTACAACGCCCTCAAGCCAGGCGTCAGCGCGGTCGATTGGCGCCAGTACCTCGGGTATCAGGCGGGCCGCAACCTCATCAACCGGATCGAAAAAGCCGGCACGACCGATACGGAAAAGCTGATCGAAGCGTTCGAGAACTACCACTACGACGGCGACAAGAAGAGCGGCGCGTATTTCCGCAAGTGCGATCATCAGGCCGTTCAGCAGACCTACGCCGGCATGATCGTTCCCGCCAACAAGCGCACGAGCCCCGGCGAGTACTTCGTCATTGCCTCGACGGTCGGCGGCGAGTTCGCGGCGGAGAGCTGCTCCAACCCGGACAGCACGGCTGCCGAGAAGATCATCGGGAGCGAAAAGATCGGCGCGCGCGAAGGCTACACCCCGCAAAAACTCTAGCGGTCTTCAAACCGGTCGAACCCCTGGACGGCGGTCGCGCGAGCGGCCGCCGTCCTCCTTATCGGCCGGGGCTGCAACGTCGTTCTCAGCTGATCTTCTTAAAACCTTAGTTGACACCACCGCGGCGGGGTGATAGCCTCGGCATATGCCCCGCAAGAAGTCGCCGACCCTCACTGAGGCGGAGTATCGCCTCATGCTCGTCCTATGGGACCGTGGCGAGTCGAGCGTCGCCGACGTCGTCGACGCGATCGGTGATCCGCCGCTCGCGTACAACACCGTGCTCACCACGATGCGCATCCTCGAACAGAAAGGCTACGTCCGCCACAAAGCCCTCGGGCGTGCCTTCATCTACAAAGCGGTCGTCGCGCGCGACGAAGCGCAGCGCAGCGTCGTCACGCACGTGCTGTCGCGGTTCTTCGACGGCTCACCGCGCGAGCTCGTGCTGAACCTGCTCGAATCAGAAGCGGTCGACGACGCCGAGCTGGACCGCTTGCGCGAGCTGCTCGACAAGGCCAAAGGACAGCAGTAATGATCGAGGCGGTCGTCGGCGTTGCGCTCCGCGCGATCCTCGCGAGCGTCCTCCTCGGCGGCGTCCTCGCCGCGCTCGTCCTCGTTGCAACCAGAACCCTGGCGCTGACCGCGGCGACGCGGCACGCGCTGTGGACGACGGCATTGATTGCGACCGCCGTGATGCCGCTCGCAGGCATCGGCATGTCGATCGTGCGCGCAGGCGCCGCGGCGGCGCCGGTACCATCCGCGACCACCACGCACACGGTTTCCGACGCCGGGTCTTCAGCCCCCGCACAGCGCCCGAGCTTCGATACGTTCGTCACCGTGAACGACACCACCGCCGCCGCGAAGACGTCGCCGCCGGCCCCGTCGCTCGTGGAGCGTCTGCGCATCGCCGACCGGCTTGCGTTCGCGGCGTGGACGCCGCGCGTTTCGCACGCGCTCGCGCTGGGCGTCGTCGGCGTGTGGGCGTTCGGTGCGCTCGCCGGCTTGATCGGGCTCGCGGCGAGCGTCATGCGCGTGCGCGGTCTGAAGCGCCGGTCGAGCCCGCTGGACGGCGCGCTCGCGGACGAGCTGCCCTGGCTCACCGAGGTCGGGCCCGGACGCGAGATCTATCTCCGGCTTTCGTACGAGACGGAGACGCCGGTTGCGATCGGCTTCCGCCGGCCCGTCATCCTCATCCCGACCGAGCTCGCGAGCGCCGACGGCCTGGCCGCCATCGAGTCGCTCATCCTGCACGAGCACGCGCACCTGCGCCGAAACGACGACTGGACGAACCTGCTGCAGCGCGCGATCGAGCGCGTGTTCTGGTTCAATCCGATCGTGTGGTTCGTCGGGCGCCGCATCGCGCTCGAGCGCGAGATCGCATCGGACGACGCCGTCGTCGAGAAGACGGGCGAGCCGCACGCGTATGCGACGTCGCTGTGGAAGCTCGTGCGCGAGATGCGCATGCCCGAGCACGCGGTCGTCGCGCCCGGCGCATTGCTGACCCGGAAGCAGATCACCGTGCGCATCGAGCAGCTGCTCGACAAGAAGCGCGCGCGGCTGCATCGCTCGCCCGTCGCGGCGCTTGCCGTCGCGGTCGCCGGCATGCTCTCCGTC
>JALZBE010000623.1 GCA_030947665.1 Vulcanimicrobiota bacterium
CTGCAAAACCTCGGCCCCTTCGAGTGCGGCAACGGTGCGCACGTCCTTGTCGCCGCGGCCGCTCAAGTTCACGAGCACGATCCCGTCGGGGCCGCGCTCGGCGGCGAGCTGCTGCGCGAACGCGATCGCGTGCGCGGACTCGAGCGCCGGGACGATCCCTTCGCGCCGCGCCGTGTGGTGGAACGCCGCGAGCGCTTGCGCATCGTCGATCGCGACGTAGCGCGCGCGCCCGCTGTCCTTGAGGAACGAATGCTCCGGCCCGACCCCGGGGTAGTCGAGCCCGGCGCTGATCGAGTGCGTGTCGCGCACTTGGCCTTCGTCGTCCTGCAGCACGTAGCTGCGCGAACCGTGCAGGATGCCGACGCTGCCTGCGCCCAGCGACGCCGCGGTGTCGATCGCGTGCACGCCGTGGCCGGCGGCTTCGACGCCCCACAGGTTCACCTCGGCGTCGTCGACGAACGCACGGAAGATCCCCATCGCGTTCGAACCGCCGCCGACGCACGCGACGACGTCGCTGGGCAGGCGCCCGTAGCGTTCGAGCAACTGCGCGCGCGCTTCGACGCCGATGACCTTCTGAAACTCGCGCACCAGATACGGATACGGGTGCGCGCCGACCACCGACCCGATCACGTAAAACGTATCCTCGACGCGCGCCGCCCACTCGCGAAAGGCTTCGTTGGTCGCGTCCTTGAGCGTGCGCGTGCCGCTCTCGACCGGATACACGGTCGCGCCGAGCAGCTTCATCAGATAGACGTTGAGCGCTTGGCGCTCGACGTCAACCGCGCCCATGTACACGTCGACCTGCATCCCGAGCTTGGCCCCGATCGTCGCGGTCGCGACGCCGTGCTGCCCCGCGCCCGTCTCCGCGATGAGCCGCCGCTTACCCATGCGCCGCGCGAGCAGCGCCTGGCCGACGGTGTTGTTGATCTTGTGCGCGCCGGTGTGATTGGTGTCCTCGCGCTTGAATACGATCGGCGCGTGCGGTCTGTCGACCAGCCTCTCCGCGTGATAGATCGGCGACGGCCGGCCGACGTAATCGCGCAGCAGCACCTCGTATTCATTCCAGAAGGCCGGATCGGCAAACGCTTCCTGCGTTGACGCTTCGAGCCGCGTCAACGCTTCGACGAGCACTTCGGGCACGAACACGCCGCCGAAGCGCCCGAAGTAGCCGCGCGCATCGGGCGTCGCTGCGGGCCGGTCCGTCTCGGTGCTCATGATGCTTCCGCCTCAGCGGCGCGGACGGCGCGCACGAACGCGCGGACCTTCTCGGGATCTTTCATACCGTTCGTTTCGACGCCGCTGCGCACATCGACGGCATACGGTTGTACCGCTCGCACGCACGCGCCCACGTTTTCGGGCGTGAGACCGCCGCTGACGACGAAACGCCGGTTCGCAGCGAGCTGCCGCGCGATCTCCCAGGCAAACGTCCGCCCGGTACCGCCGCTGCGTCCGTCGTCACGCGCGGTATCGAACATCCACGTCGCATGCGTGAAGGCGCGCGCGTGCGCATCGAACCGATCCGGGATATACGCGACGCCTTTCTCGACGGAGTACGCCTTGAGGTACGGTCCGGCGGCGAACGCTTCGCAGGCCTCGGCGGGCTCGTCGCCGTGAAACTGCGGGATCGCACCGGCATGGAGCGCCTCGTCCACGAGCGACGCCGGCGGATCGACGAACACCGCCACCAGCGTCGTCAGCGCGGGGACGGACTGCGCGATGTCACGGAACCGCTCGATCCCGACGCGCCGCTCCGATCGCTCGGCAAGGATCACCCCGACCGCATCGGCCCCGGCATCGACGGCAAGCGCGACGTCGGCCACGCTGGTACAGCCGCAGATCTTGACGCGCGTGCGCAACTACGCGGGGACCGACGCGCCCTTGAGCGCGCGAATCGCCTGGCTTTTATCGTCGGAGCGCATCAGCGACTCCCCCACGAGCACGCCGCGAGCGCCGCGCGCGACGAGCCGGCGCACGTCGTCCTGCGACTTCACGCCGCTCTCGCTGATCACGACCGTCCCGGCAGGCACGAGCGGCAGCAACTCCTCGGTGACGGCGAGATCGGTCTCGAACGTGCGCAGGTTCCGGTTGTTGATCCCCAGCAGCGTGGCTCCCGCGGTCAGGGCGCGCACCAGCTCTTCTTCGGTATGCACCTCGACGAGCACGTCGAGATCGTACCGCCGCGCCTCTTCCATGATCTCGGCCACGCACGCATCGGGCAGCCCCGCCACGATCGCAAGGATCGCGTCGGCGCCGTAGGCAGCCGACTGCACGACCTCGTAG
>JALZBE010000624.1 GCA_030947665.1 Vulcanimicrobiota bacterium
TACTTCGTGGCCGTCTCCACCGGACAAGGCGAAGAAGAAGTGATGTCGACGATCAACATCACGCCGTTCACCGACGTGCTGCTCGTCCTCCTCATCATTTTCATCATCCTCGCCTCGGTCGTCAAAGAGCCGAAGCTCCCTGACGCCAAGAACATCGAAAAGGTGCACCAGTCTCAGATCGTCGTGCGGGTGAACGAGAAGAACGAGGTGCAGATCGGCTCGAGCGTCGTCAACGAGATGCAGGCGAAGCAACAGTTTGCCGAGCTCGTCCGCTCGACGGGCAGCGGCCTCAAGACCGTCATCATCAAGGCGAACCCGAAGGCGAGCTTCGGCACCATCCTGCGCGTCATGGACGCGGCGAAGTCCGCGAACCTGACGACGTTCGGGCTGGCGAACCACGTCGAGGGCACGCCTGAAGGACAGTCGGGTTAGATGGCGAGCAACAACACGCCACGCCCGCCGGCGCCCACCGCCGACCGGGCAAAGAACTTTCTGCTGTACGGCTTTGCGATCTCGATCGCGCTGCATCTCATCGGCGGCCCGTTCCTGAAGTTCCAGAACACGCAAACCACCGAGGAGCAGCCGCAGAAGGTGACGGTCGCGCGCGTCCCCACGCCGCCGCCCACGCCGCCGCCCACGCCGACGCCGCCGCCGACGCTGCCGCCCACGCCGCCGCCCAAGCAGACGCCGCCGCCGCAGCAGACGCCGGCGCCGCAGCAGCCGAAGATCAAGATCAATACGCAGAAGACGGAGTCCAAGTCCAACTCGGGGCCGTCGGAAGCGACCAATAAATACACGAGCGGCAACACGCAGGGCATCCCGCAGGGCCAGGGCACGGCCGCGCCGTCGACCGCCGCACCGGCGGCCCCCGCCGCGCCGCCGACCCAGCCGCCGCCGACACCCAAGCCGACTCCCACACCGCAGAGCTGCGCGCGCCCGAACGTCGCCGCGACCACGATCCATCCCGTCGAACCCGACACGCCGTCGATGGCGCAGCAGCAAGGGATTCAGGGAACGGTCCAGGTCGTCGTCGCCCTCAACGCGGACAGCAAGATCGTCGGCACGCGCATCCAGACCTCGCCGAGCGCGATCCTGAACAGCGCAGCCCTCTCGGCCGCTCGCCAATCGACGTTCCAGACCGAGATCAGAGACTGCAAGCCGATCGCGGCCGAATACATCTTCAGCGTCGACTTTACGTCACAATAGACTTTTGCGCTCTTGACGAGCGCAAGAAGTCTGCGGACGCAAAAATGCCCCGGCCCTTTGGGCGGGGCATTTTCCGCATCCTGGTTATCGCTCCGGGCAGCCGGAGTCGCTTGACTTAGAGGGCGCCGAGGTCGCGGAGTTGGTACATCGTTTCGATGTAGCCGCGGAGTTGGGTTTCTTGTTCCGGCGTGCGGTCGGTGAACTCGATTCCGGTGCGGTATTTGCCTAAGGCCTCGTCGTAGCGAGACCAGCGGACTTCGCCCGTGAGCTGGAGCGGCGGGCGCGGTTCGCCGCGTAGCTCGAGTTCGAGCCGCAGCCGCAGTCCCGACGGCAGCTCGGCCGCCGCGAACATCGCGAGGCCGCCCAAGCCGACGTCGTACGTCTCGGTACGCTCCGCCGCGAACTCGTCACCGATCGTGTACGCTACCAGCAGCGGTGCATCCGAGAGTCGCCGATGCGAGCGTGCCTCACTCACCTCGCCGCCTTCCGCGCGAGCGGGAAACCCTCCCCCGCGTGCGAACCGACGGGCGTTGTGACGTTCGTGCAGGCGATGATGCTCGCGGTGCTGCAGGGCGTCAGCGAGTTGTTCCCGGTCAGCAGCTTGGGCCACACGGTGCTGCTCCCGGCTCTCCTGCGCTGGAACGTCGACGAAGGCTCGGAATCATTCCTCGCGTTCGTGGTCGTTCTCCACCTCGGCACGGCACTGGCCCTGATCGTCTTCTACCGCCACGACTGGATCGCGATCACCCGCGCATTCGTCGCAAGCATCATCCGCGGCCGCTTCACGGACAACCGCGACGAGCGAACCGCCTGGCTCCTGGTAGCCGCCACGATCCCGGTCGGAATCCTCGGCGTCCTCCTGGAATCGTCCGTGAAAAAACTCTTCGCATCCCCGATTCCCGTCTCACTCTTCCTGTTTGCCAACGGCTTCATCATGCTGCTCGGCGAATGGCTACGCCGCCGCCAACACCCACCAACGAACACGACAACACCACCACCAAACGCTTCCAACAACAAACGATACCGCCGCCTCGACGAACTCACCCCACGCGACGGCATCTTCGTCGGCTTCG
>JALZBE010000178.1 GCA_030947665.1 Vulcanimicrobiota bacterium
TGCCAGTGCAGCCGCTTCGATGTTGCGTAGAGGTCTTCGTACTGGAACAGGAAGAGCCACGGCGCGTCGTCGTGGATGATGCGCAGCGCTCGCGCGTAGAGGGTTTTGCGCTTGGCCGGATCGAGCTCGTAGCGCGCTTGGTCGACCAGCGCGTCGACCTCCTTGTTCGCGTACGTCGACGTCGTCGCGTCGGAGACGAGCTGCGACGCGAGCGTGTTGTCGGCGTCGTAGGTGATGTTGCCCCAGCCCAGCATGTACATCGGCGAAAGGGAACGCCGCAGCGTTTGCGCGTAGTAGCTGCCCCACTCTTGCGTGCGCACGTCGACGTGCACGCCTGCGGCCTGCAGCTGCCCGCCGACGGCGAGCGCGATCTCCTTGTCGGCGTTGTAGCGGCCTTGCGGCGCGTATAGCATGAGGTTGAGCCCTTTGCCGTCGGGATAACCGGCTTTGGCGAGCAGCGCTTTGGCTTTCGCGAGATCGTGGCGGTACGGCGCAAGGGCCGGGTCGTAGCCGAAGAAGTTGGGCGGCACCGGCTCGCCGAGCTCGTAGGCGCGCCCGCCGAGCACCGCCTTCACGATGGCGGGGACGTCGAGCGCGTAGTTGAGCGCCTGGCGCACGAGCACGTTCTGCTGCGGCCCCGGCTGCAGCGTGTTGAACGCGATGAAGAGCACCCGCACGCTGCGCGCGCTCGCCATCCGCGTGTTCGCGCCGCCGGCCAGCAGCGTGGCGTACTGGAACGGAACGTTGGTGATGAGATCGCTCGCGCCCGTGCGTAGCGACGACACGCGCGTGCCCGCTTCCGGGATCGGCTTGAACGTGACGTGCGCGATCGCGGGGGCGCCGCCCCAGTAGCGCGGGTTCGCGTCGAGCTCGAGCGCATCGTCGCGGCGCCACGACTTGAGTCCGTACGGCCCCGTTCCGTTGACGTGGTCCGCCACGTACGCGTCGCCGTGCTCTTGCCACCATTTTCCGTCGGCGATGAACACCGGCCGGGTGATCGCGGGCGGCAGCGACGTCGGCCGCTTCGTCACGAAGCGCACGGTCAGCGGGTCGGGCGTCTCGACGCGCGCGACGGTGTCGACGCGCGGCACTTGCTGCGATTTGTACGCCGGATCGAGGATCTTCTCGACCGTGAACTTCACGTCGGCGCTCGTGAACGGATCGCCGTTCGCGAACGTGACGCCGCGCCGCAGCTTGAACTCCCAGATCGTCGGCGCGGTCCGGCGCCACGACGTCGCCAGCTGCGGCACCAACGACGCGCCGTCGGCCGAACGGCGCGCGAGCGTGTCGTAGATCTGCGACTGAACGTTGGTGTCGGTGGTGACCGACGCTTTGAGCGGGTCGAGCGTGCTCACGTCGACGCCCTGCGTGATCGTGACCGTGCCCGGTTCGGCACCCCGCGCCGTCCCGGCGGGCAATCCCAGCGCAAGCAGCGCTGCGGCGACGAGGTAAGGTCGCATCCGGGAGAATCCTCACGCACCTACGGGGGACGGAACCGTTCTCTCCGTAGCGGAAGAGGCCATGCATGCCGCCCCACAAGATTCTGCTCATCCGCCACGGCGAGAAGCCGCCTCCGGTCGGGCCGCCGGCCGGGATCAGGGAGGACGGCGACCCGGACGAGCATGCGCTGATCGTGCGCGGATGGCAGCGCGCCGGCGCGCTGGCGAGCTATTTCGTCTCTCCGCGGGACGGCGCCATCGAGACGCCCACCAAGGTCTACTCCCCGCCCAAGCACGGGAAGGCCGGCGACCACGGCCGGCCGTACCAGACCGTCTGCCCGGTCGCCGAAAAGATCAACACCGAGATCGACATCCGTTTCACGCTCGACGAAGAACCGCAGCTCGTCGCCGACGTGCTCGCGCACGCCGGCGTCGTGCTCATCGCGTGGGAGCACAAACGGCTCCACACGATCGCGAACCTGATCCTCGGCGACGACACCACCGCGCCGCAGACGTGGCCCGCCGACCGGTTCGACGTCGTGTGGATCTTCGACCGCGACGCATCCGGCCGGTACCGATTCGATCAACGCCCACAGCTGTTGCTGGCCGGTGACCGGCCGGAGGTGATCCCGACATGAGGCGCTCCGTCTTCATCCTCTTCGCCGCCGCGCTGGCACTGTCGCCGGCCGTGCCGCTGCGCGCCGCCGACGCGCCGGGTACGACGGTCACGATCTCGCAAGGCGTCGACGCCGACACGCTCAACCCGCTGCTGACGACGATCACGCCGACGTTCAACGTCACCGATCAGATCTACGACCGGCTCGCGGACCGCGGCTCCAAGCCGGGCGAACTCATCCCGCTCTTGGCAACGTCGTGGAAGCGCATCAACCCGACCACCGAGGAGTACAAGCTCCGCCACGGCGTGGTGTTCTCCAACGGCGATCCCTTCACGAGCGCCGACGTGCGCTTCTCGGTCGACTGGATCAGAAACCCGGCCAACATCTCCAAGCAGACACCGTACATCCGCGACATCGACCGCGTCGAGACGCCGGACGCGTACACGGTGCGGTTCATCTCGAAGACGCCGCTCGCGATCCCGCCGGGGCTGCAGAACCTGATCCGCATCGTCGATGCGAAATATTTCAAAGAGAAAGGCAACGCGTACGTCGGCGAGCATCCGATCGGGACGGGTCCGTACGTGCTGCGCGAGTGGCGCCGCGACGACCAGACGATCATGGACGCGAACCCGAAATGGTGGGGTGGGCACGCCAAGGTCGACCACGTGATCTTCAAAGCGATCCCCGAGGCCGCCGCGCGCGTCGCGGCGCTGCGCACCGGCGCGACCGATCTCATCACCAACGTCCCGTCGCAGTACCAGACGCAGTTGACCGGCGGGCAGAACACGAAGCTCGTGAGCACGCGCAGCTTGCGCCAGTTGTTCATCGCGTTCAACACGCTGACACCCGGCCCGCAGCAGAACAAGCTCGTGCGCCAGGCGCTCAACTACGCGGTCGACGTGCCGTCCATCGTGAAGAACGTGCTGGGCGGCCGCGGCTACGAGTTGACGTCGCCGATCCCGCCGAACTACTTCGGCTACGACGCAAGCGTCCCGGGCTATAAGCACGACGTCGCCAAGGCGAAAGAGCTCCTCGCGAAAGCGGGTTTCCCCGACGGTAAGGGATTGTCGCTGCTGATCAACGCGCCGATCGGGCGCTACAACCGCGACCGCGAGGTGGCCGAGGCGGTCGCCGGGCAGTTCAAGACCGTCGGCATCGACGCGACGGTGAAAGCGCAGGAGTGGGTGTCGTACTCGGACATGAACAACCGCCGCGCGCTGACGCCGCTGTACGAGCTGGGCTGGAACCAGCCGTCGGCCGACGCGGACGGCATCGTGACGTCGCTGTTCATGTCGACCGCGCCGCTGTCGTGCTACAAAAACGCCGAGATCGACAAGCTCGCGGACGAAGCGCGCGGCGAGCTCGACGTCGCCAAGCGCAAAGAGCTGTACAAGAAGATCGCGCTGGTGCTGCGCGACGATCCGCCGTGGATCGTGCTCTTCCAGTACGAGGATCTCTACGCGACGTCGAAACGGCTGCACTGGCAGCCGCGCGGCGACGAGTCGATTCGCGCCGTCGAGATGTCGGTGAGCTGACGACTTGACCGCATACCTCGGGCGGCGCGCGATCGGCGCGCTGTGGGCGCTGATCGGCGTGGCGATCGTCGTCTTTCTCATCCTGCACATCACGGGCGATCCGGCGGCGGTCATGATGCCGCCGGAGTCGACCCGGGCGGAGATCGACGCGTTCCGCCACGCGCAGGGCTTCGACCGGCCGCTGATCCTGCAGTTCGCGTCGTTCGCCGCGTCGGCGATCCACGGCGACATGGGGTTGTCGCTGCGCCACCAGGAGCCGGCGATGGGGCTTGCGCTGCAGCGCCTGCCGGCGACGATCGTGCTGGCGGGCTGCGCGTTCTTGATCGTCGCGCTGATCGGCGTCCCCGCGGGCGTGCTGTCGGCGCTGCGCCCGCGGACGTGGATCGACTACACCGCGCGCGTCATCGCGCTGATCGGGCAGAGCGCGCCGACGTACTGGATCGGCTTGATGCTGATCCTGCTGTTCGCGGTGCGTCTGGGCTGGGTGCCGGCGAGCGGGATCGGCGACTGGCGCAACCTCGTGCTGCCGGCCGCGACGCTCGGGTTCTTCTCGACGGCGAAGATCATGCGGCTGACGCGCTCCGCGATGCTCGAGGTGCTCGACGCGGACTTCATGCGCACCGCGCGCGCAAAAGGGCTGACCGCGGTGCGCGTGTCGCTTGGGCACGGCCTGCGCAACGCGTGGCTGCCGATCGTCACGCAGCTCGGCGTCGAGCTGGGCACCCTGCTCTCGGGCGCGATCATCACCGAGACCGTGTTCGCGTGGCCCGGCGTCGGCCGGCTCGCGGTGCAGGCGGTGTTCGAGCGCGATTTCCCGGTTGTGGAATCCGTCGTGCTGCTCACCGCGACGATCTTCGTGGTGCTCAACCTCGTGGTCGACCTGCTGTACGCAGTGCTCGATCCGCGTATCCGGTACGCGTAGTGGCGACCGTGGTCGCCGGCGTCGCCGCCGCGCACGGCGATTTCGAAGGCGTCACGTCGCGCACGGCGTCACTGCGCAAGCTCACGCGCGATCCGGCCGCCGTGATCGGTGCGGTGATCGTCGCGATCGTCGTCGTGTGCGCGTTGTTCGCGCCGCTGATCGCGCGCGCCGATCCGAACGCGCAGGACCTCACGTCGACGCTCGTGCCGCCGATGTGGATCGCGGGCGGCGTGCATGCGCACCCGCTCGGCACCGACAACCTCGGCCGCGACGTGCTCACGCGGATCGTGTGGGGCGCGCGCGTGTCGGCGATCGTCGGCATCTCCGTCGTGCTGATCGGCGGCACGATCGGCGTGACTGCGGGCTTACTGGCAGGCTACCGGCGCGGCTGGGTCGACGCCGTGATCGCACGCATCACGGACGTGCAGCTCGCGTTCCCGCTGGTGCTGCTAGCGGTGGCGATCGTGGCGGTCGTCGGCCCGGGCTTGTGGACGGTGATCGCGGCGATCGGCCTGACGTCGTGGGTGCAGTACGTACGCGTCGTGCGCGCGGAAACGCTGAGCCTGCGCGAACGCGAGTTCGTCCTGGCCGCGCAAGCCGCAGGCGCAACGACGAGGCGCGTGATCGGCCGCCACCTGCTCCCGAACGTCGCCTCGGCCGCGATCGTGCTGGGCACGTTCGAGATCGCCCGCGCGATCGTGCTGGAGTCGTCGCTGTCGTTCCTCGGCCTCGGCGTGCCACCGACGACCCCGTCATGGGGCGGCATGCTCGCCGACGGCCGCCAATATTTGGACACGGCCTGGTGGACCGCGCTGTTCCCGGGTCTGGCGATCATGATCGCGGTGATGGGCGTGAACTTGCTCGGCGACGGGCTGCGCGACGCGCTCGACCCGGCGTCACGCTGACCGCACCTGGTTTTCCAGAACGGCTCGCGAAAGACGCCGGTGTGGACCCGCTCATCATCACCGTCGCGCCGGTCGGCGCCGAAGTCATGCCCGAGCAGTCGCCCTATCTGCCCGTCACGCCGGCACAGCTCGGCGAGACCGCGCGTGCGATCCGCGCCGCCGGTTCAAGCATCGTCCACGTCCATTGCCGTAACGACGACGGCACGAACACCCACGACGTCGAGCGCTTCCGCCAAGCCTACGACGCGATCCGCGCCGCGAGCGATCTCATCGTGCAGTTCTCGACCGGCGGCGCGATCGGGATGACGCCCCAGGAGCGCTCCGCGCCGCTCGCCCTGCGGCCCGAGATGGCGACGCTGACCTGCGGCACCGTGAACTTCGGCGACGACGTCTTCGAGAACAGCTTTCCGATCATGCGCGGGATCGCGGCCAAGCTCGATGAGTTCGGGGTGACGCCCGAGCTCGAGATCTTCGACCTCGGCCACCTCTCCAACGCCAAGCGGCTCGCTGCCGAAGGCGTCATCCGGCTGCCGGCCCACGTCGACTTCGTGCTCGGCGTGCCCGGCGGGCTTGAGGCTTCGGTCGAGCATCTCGTCGACTGCGTGCGCGCGCTCCCGTCCGGCTGCACGTGGTCGGTGGCGGGCGTCGGGCGCATGCAGCTCACGCTCGCCGCGGTGGCCGTGGCGATGGGCGGCCACGTCCGCGTCGGGCTCGAGGACAACCTCTATTACAGCAAGGGCCGCCTGGCGCGCAACGAGGAGCTCGTTGCCCGCGTAGTCCGCATCGCCGAGGAGCTGGGC
>JALZBE010000179.1 GCA_030947665.1 Vulcanimicrobiota bacterium
GCCCGGTGACGCGCTGACGTTTACCAACGGCGGTGCCGACGAGGTCACGCTGTACGGCAACATCGATCTTTCGGTCGATCACACCACGAAGGGGCTGCAAAAATTCTACCCGTCGTCCGGTGACTCGCCGACCGGGAACGTGAGTTACCAGAGCGCCGTGTCGACGAACTTGTCGTACATCGGCGTGCGCGGTTTGCACAAGCTCGGGAAAAAGAGCAACGTCGTGTACCAGCTCGAGACGCAGCTCGACGTCTCCGCGACGTCGGGCTCGGTGTACACGAACTCGAACAACGACAACGTCGTCAAAGGCGCGCTGACCTCGCGCAACAGCTTCTTAGGCCTGTCGACGCCGATCGGAACGTTCCGCGTCGGCAAGACGGATGCGCCGTACAAGAACTCCACCCAGCGCATGAACCCGTTCAGCGGCGAGCTCGGCGACTACTCGGTCATCATGGGAAACTCGGGCGGCGACAACCGCGTCGAGTTCGGCACGCGTCTCGACCACTCGCTGTGGTGGGATTCGCCGCCGACCTGGGGCGGTGTCGCGCTCAGCGTCCTCGTATCGCCGGGGCAGAACCGTTCTTCCGACAACGGCATCACCGCTTCAGGCGAGGCCGGCTGCGCGGGCGGCAACGCTCCCGGCAGCGGCGCGGGCGCGCCGTTGTGCAACGACGGTGCGTTCAGCTCCGCCTACAGCGTGATGGGCTCGTGGACGAACCCGAAGAAAAACTTCTACTGGACCGCCGCGTACGAAGTTCACAAGAGCGTGAACCGCACCGGTGATCTCGGCGGGGACCCGCGCGACATCGGCGACGAGCAAGCCTGGAAGACCGGGTTCCAGTGGGCGCTGAGCCAGCAGACGACGCTCAACGCGGTCTACGAAGAGTTGAGCCGCAACATCGCGCCGGCACTGGCATTCCAGAACGAGCGGCAGCGCAGCGGCTATTGGTTCGCACTGACGCAGCAGCTCGACAAGAACAGCAACGTCAACTTCGGCTGGGCGCACGCCAACGCGACGCCGGGCGATCTCCCGCAGCACAACACGCCGCTCGCGGGCGCGAGCCCCGACAACTCGGCCAACCTCTACACGTTCGCGTACAAGCGCAGTCTCGACAAGCACTTCTCGTGGTACGTCGACTACGCGCTCACGCTTAACCACCCGGACGCGCACTACGACCTGGGCGCGGGCGGCCGCGGCATCACGACGGACTGTCACGACGGCTCGCCGATCACGGCGTTCGACCCGACGGTGACCCCGACGCCGGTGAGCGGCGTGGGACCGCGCTGCTACACGGGCGGACGGCTGCAGGGCTTCTCCGGCGGCCTGAAGTTCCAGTTCTGACGTAAACGCCGCTCGCGGCGGCTGTTAGACGCGAGGGCCCTCCCGCACGAGCGGGAGGGTCGTCAGAATCCGGACCGGGGGAGCAAGCGCAGTGAAGACTTCGGCCACGTTCGTCTCGCGCCACGTGACGCGCGCGATCATGCTGCACATCGGCGAACTCAAGCACGTGCACGAGGGCGGCGCGTGCACCCAATCGGTCACGATGACGCGCGAAGGCACGATTGCGCGGCGCACGTGATGCAAGACGACATCCAGCGTTTTTACGGCAAATATCGCGGCGTCGTCACCGAAACCGCGGACCCGGCGAGCCTCGGCCGCATCAAGGTGAAGCTCGAGAACTACCCGGGCTGGAAAGACAACTGGTGCATGCCGTGCGTGCCGTATGCCGGCGACAACGTCGGTTGGTTCGTCGTCCCGGAGGCCGGCGCGCACGTGTGGGTGGAGTTCGAGGGCGGCGATCCCGACCGCGCAATCTGGGCCGGCTGCTTCTGGGACGCGGGCACGATCCCGGCGACGGCGACGCCGTCGCGCAAGGTGTGGAAGACGCAGACGTGCACGCTCGTGCTAGACGATCTCGACGGAAAGGCCGGTCAGCTCGAGATCGACGTGAAAATCCGTGAAGGCCAAGCGCTCAAGATACGGATGAACGAGGCCGGTATCAAGCTGACGGCGGGCACGGCCGTCATCACGATGGCGGTCGACGACGACATCACGATCGAGTCTCCGAGCGCCAAGGTAACGCTGACGGAGGACGAGTAGACGATTGCAAGGCGCCTGAACTATTTTTCGCGACCGTGTCGAAAGGTCGCGGGGCCGTTCGACGTATCGGTACACGCACCCGAACACGGAGAGATATCGATGCGATTCATGGTTCTGGTCAAGGCGACCAAAGACAGCGAGGCGGGGGTCCTGCCCACCCGCGAGCAGCTCACGGAGATGGGCAAGTTCAACGAGGAGCTCGTCAAAGACGGCGTGCTGCTCTCGTGCGACGGGCTGCAGGCGAGCGCAAAGGGCGCGCGCTTGCGGTTCGACGGCGGCCGCCCGACCGTGACCGACGGTCCCTTCGCGGAGACCAAAGAGCTGCTCGCCGGCTTCTGGATCGTGCAGGGCAAGTCGAAGGACGAAGTGATCAGCCGCTTCATGTCCGTGCCGTTCGATCGCGGCGAAGAGATCGAGATCCGGCAGATTTTCGAGCTCGACGACTTCGGCGACATCCTGCCGGCCGACGTGCGCGAACAAGAAGAGCGCCTGCGGAACCGCAGCACGTGATGAGGCCGACGCCGTTCTGACCGTATGACGCCCGAGACCGATCTCGCGCTCGACGCGATCTGGCGCATCGAGGCACCGAAGCTGATCGCGGGCTTGACGCGCATCGTGCGCGACATCGGACGGGCGGAAGAGCTCGCGCAGGACGCGTTCGTCGCGGCGCTCACGCAGTGGCCGCGCGAAGGCGTTCCGCGCAATCCCGGAGCGTGGCTGATGACGACCGCGAAGCGCCGCGCGATCGATCTCGTGCGGCGCGAAGCGTCGCTCGGGCGCAAGACCGAGGAACTGGGCCGCGACGTCGCGGACGCGCCGGCGAGCGACGGCTTTGCCGCCGTCCATGCGGAGATCGGTGACGATTTGCTGCGCATGATGTTCGTCGTGTGCCATCCCATCTTGGCGGCGGAGGCGCGCGTCGCGCTGACGCTGCGCCTCCTCGGCAGCCTCACGACGGGCGAGATCGCACGCGCGTTTCTCGTGCCGGAACCGACGATCGCGCAACGCATCGTGCGCGCGAAACGCACGCTCGCCGAAGCGCGCGTCCCGTTCGAGCTTCCGCCCGTCGCGGAGCGCGCGTCGCGGCTGCGCTCGGTGCTCGAGTCGATCTATCTGATCTTCAACGAAGGCTACGCCGCGACGGCCGGTGAGGACGTGCTGCGGCCGGAGCTCGTCGAGGACGCGATGCGCCTGGGCCGCGTGCTCGCGGGCCTCATGCCCGAGGAGCCCGAGGTGCACGGGCTCGTCGCGCTGATGGAGATCCAGGCGTCGCGGATGCGCGCGCGCGTGGGCCCGGCGGGCGAGCCGATCTTGCTGAACGATCAAGATCGCGGGCGGTGGAATCACTTGCTGATCCGGCGCGGCCTCGCGGCACTGGAGCGCGCTGAACGCCTCGGCGGGACGCTCGGCACGTACACGCTGCAGGCGGCGATCGGCGCGTGTCACGCGCGCGCCGGCACGTTCGCGCAGACCGACTGGGAGCGCATCGCGGCGCTGTACGACGCGCTCGCGCAACTCGTGCCGACGCCGGTGGTGCGGTTGAACCGCGCCGTCGCGATCGGCATGGCGTATGGCCCGCGGGAGGGACTCGAGCTCGTGGACGCGCTGCGCGACGAGCCCACGCTCCAGGCGTACCATCTGCTGCCCAGCGTGCGCGGCGATCTGCTGTTCAAGCTCGACCGGCGCACCGAGGCGCGCGGTGAGTTCGAGCGCGCCGCCTCGCTCGCGCACAATGCGCGCGATCGGAAATATTTGCTCGAACGCGCGGCGGCGTGTCGATTCTGAGCGGCACCGTTCGACGTGTCGGTGAGGGCCGCACGTAGCGTCCCGCGCCCGCATGGGAGACAACGCTCGTGAAGATCGTAACCACCGCCACCCGCCTGCTGCTCGGAGCGGGCCTCGCCTTCGCGGGCGGCAGCATGTATTTTTTCGGCAACCCGCCGCCGCAGCCCGGACTCGCCGGCCAGTTCGACGCGGTGTTCTTCGCATCGCACTATGCGCTCTTCGTCGGCGCGGTGCAGTTGGCGATCGGCGTGCTGTTGCTCGTGAACCGATTCGTGCCGGTCGCGCTCGTCATGCTGGCCGCGTTCGTCTACAACAGCTTTGCCTTTCACGCAACGATGGCCCCGAGCTCGTTGTGGGCGCCGTTCGTCCTGGTCGCGCTCGCGCTGCCGACGGCGCTGCGCCATCGCGCAGCGTTCGCGGTATTCCTGGCCGCGGCGCCGGCCGCAAGAGCGCAAATCGATAGAAACCGCGCGCTCTCAACGATAGTGCAGCAATAGGCGTAAGCCGTCGATCGTGAGATTGGTGTACGCCGGCTCGACTCCCGAGTTCGCCAGCGCCGACGCGGCGAGCCATTCCGTCACCGCGGCCCGGTGCCGGCCGGTGAGCTGGTACACCTCGCCGAGCGCGAGATGCGCGTCGCGAAAGTCTGCGTTCGATCCTCGTAGCGCGTACGCGAACTTCACGCGCGCATCGTTCCAGCGGCCGCGCGCCGCGGCATCGAGTCCGGCGAAGTACGAGCGGCCCGCCCCGCCGTCGTCGCGGTCGGGAGAGAATCCCAATGACGTGCGCCACGGGGCGAACGCGGCGAACGACTCGCGGTACCGGCGTGCGAAGAACAGACGCAGCGCCCGCGTCTGCGCAGGCACGGGTTCGACACGGTCCTGCGTTCGTACGACGTTGCTCCAAGCGCGAAACGCATCGTTCCGATTGCCCCGCATGTAAACAAAGCGGCCGAGTGAGATCCCGGTCAGGATCACGCCGTGCGCGTTGCTCGGGTCGTCCGCCGTGGGCGCATAGGTGCGCTTGTCGGACGACGCGATCTCGAGGAGTTTCTCCACGTACTGCAGCTCGCCGGCACGGGGCTTCTCACCGGCGGCGAGCGCGTCGTCGATCGCGCGCACCGCGGCGACTGCCTGGGCGAGCGCCGGGACCGCGTTCTCGTTCGGTGCCGCCGCGACGATCGGCGGCGGCGTCGGGGCCGGTTGACCGGCGGTCCGGATTTGCGCATCGGCACTCGACGCGCAGATCCAGATACCGGCGGCCGCAAGCCCGGCGAACCAGCGCCGGCGATGCGCGAGCTTCATGCTGGAGGAACGGATCAATAGTGGAGATCGATCGCGTCGAACTCTTCGCCGCTCGGAAGGCCTGCCATCGCGATTGGAACGGGTCGAGAAGCTGCGGCGCGCTGTAAGAGCGCGAATAGACCAATTCGTCCGTCCCCTGTATCCGCGAAATTAGGGGGCAAGTGCAGGATAGCTCAGGCCGCAGCGATCCAACTGCGCCAGAAAATTGCTGCCGTCGATAAGAATCGCAACTCGGCTCACGATCGCTTCAGAAAAGAAAAAGCCCAGCGCGCACGAGTCACGCTGGGGGTGGTGTCACCATTTCACGCCATGGGCTCGTGACTGTCAGGGTCGCCCAAGCTTGTATCACACCGCCTGAAAAGGGTCTCCCTTCAGACATCCGCCCGCCGGCGGCGAAACATCGTGTTTTTCCGCCTGATATCTGTGGGCGGAGGCACCGCCATGGCATCGTCTACGTATCAGCAGCGCGTGTACCGCAACGACGATCACGCCGCTATCCTCGACAACGCCCATCACGCACGGCTGCGCATCGCGGAGCTCGAAACGAAATGTGCCGCCGGGGAGGCACAGATCCGCGCCGCGCAGAGCCGTGCGGAGGCGCTCCCCGCGTACGAACGCGGGTGGATGCTCGAGATGATCGGCGTGCTTGCGATCGTGTCGATCGTGCTCGAGTGGTTTCCGGCTCGCATGATGAGCCTCGTCTTCTTCTTCGCGACCGCCGTCGAGCTGGTCGCGCTGACCGCGGCGTTCGCCGTCGGCGGCTTTCTGCTCGGGCTGTTGGTCGGCGAGCTGCTGCGGCGGCATCGCCGGCCTCAGCCGCACGGCGCGCTCGACTGGATCATCCTGGCGTGCGCGTCCGCGGCGGTGATCGCATTCCTCGCCGTCGGCTACATGCTGCGGCTCGCGTACGCGAACGCGTCGAACGACACGAGCGCGGCGCCGATGACGCCCATGGTGCAAGCCGCCGCGCTGACGACGCTCGCGTTCATCGGGATCGTCATCGCGTTCACCTCGGGCTACTACCG
>JALZBE010000625.1 GCA_030947665.1 Vulcanimicrobiota bacterium
GCTGGGGTTCGCCAAACCGATCGTGTACTACGCGCCGCCGTCCGCATGGCTCGACAGCGCCAAGCGCGCGCGCGCCGTCGCGACGCTGTGCGATCCGCTGACGATCTTCCGCCACCAAGCGGAGTTTTACCGATCCCGCGGACTTCCGATCGGGTACGTGGGACATCCGCTCGTGTCGACGATCGGCGCGCGCGCATCGCTTCCCGCACCGCCGCCCGGCGCCGGGCTCATCGCACTGCTGCCGGGGAGCCCTGCCGGCGAGATCGCGCGCCACACGCCGCGCCTGCTCGACGCGCTCGCGCGCATCCGCGAGGTGCGCCCGGACGTGCGCGCGGCGCTGGTCGCCGCGGACGACGACGCGCACGCGCACGTCGCGCACCTGCTGTCGTTCCGCTCGCCGCTGCCGGTGGAGATCGTGCGCGACACGCGCGCCGCGTTGCGCGACGCCGACGCGGCGGCGATCGCGTCGGGTACCGCGGTACTCGAAGCGGCGCTGATCGAAACGCCGGCCGTCGCGCTCTACGTGCTCTCCGAAGCGCAAGCGAAGATCGCGCGCCGTGTGTACCGCGGGAAGTACGTCACGCTCCCGAACCTGGTGATCGACGAACCGGTGGTGCCGGAGCTGCTGCAAGGCGCGGCGACGCCCGCGGCGCTCGCGGACGCGCTGCTCGCGCTGCTCGCGAACCCCGGGAACCAGCGCGAGGGCTACGCGCGCGTGCGCACGGCACTCGGCCCACCGGACGCGCTGCAGCGCAACGCCGACTGGGTGCTCTCGGCGGTCGCAGAAAGCGACCCGGCTGTTGCGCGCGCCCTCGGGGAATCGCGCATCGAAATAACCGCGCGCGCGCGCGATGCGTGGGGGCCCCGCACCGAAGGTGTGGGGGGCGCGGAGCCGGGGGCGGAGCGCCGTTAAACCATGCGCATTTATCACACCAGCGACGTGCACGATCACCGGCACATCGCGGCACCGATCAACGCGCTGCGCGCCGCGCGGCCGGGATTGTACGTGGATTGCGGCGACTCGCTGCGCGGTTCGCAGACGGTATACCACGGCCGCGAGCCGATCATCGCGGAGCTCGACGCCGCGCACGTCGACGTGCAGGCGATGGGCAACCGCGAGTTCCACTACGTCTTCGGCGCGGTGCGCGCGCGCGCCGCGCGGATGCAGCACCCGTTCGTCTGCGCGAACCTGGTCGACACCAAGGGCCGTGCGCTGCCGTTCAGCGCGGACGTCACGCTGCGGCGCGACGATCCTTCGACGAGCTCAGGACAGGCGACGCCGTGGTCGCTGCGCTTCTTCGGCCTGCTCGTCGTGCAGTATCCGGAGGGCTCGTTTTTCGAGCACGTTTTCGGCTGGCGTTTCCTCGACCCGATCGCCGTCGCGCAGCGGATGGCGGACACGACGCCGGCGGGCACGACGCTGATCGCGCTCTCGCACCTGGGGCTGCGGCACGACCGGCTCCTCGCGCAGCGCGTGCCGCGGCTCGATTTGATCCTGGGCGGGCACAGCCACGACACGCTCCCCGCGCCCGAGGTCGTCGCCGGCGTGCCGATCGTGCACGCCGGCCCATACGGCGCGTTCGCATCGCGCACGGAGCTCGCGAAGAACGCGGCGGGGCGCGCGGTGATCGCGGACTTCGCATTGGAACCGCTCACGTGAGCGCGCAGGCGCCGGCCGCCTCGCCGCGCGTTCTCTTCGTCACGAACGGCCACGGCGAAGCTGCCATCGCGGCGCGCATCGCACAGGAGCTGCGCGCATTTGCGCACGTGCGCACCGAGCACTTCGCGCTCGTGGGCGAGCGGCTCGGTGGCGCCGATTTTCCGGACGTCGGGCCGCAGCGCGCGATGCCGTCGGGCGGGCTCGTCGCCATGGGCAACGTGCGCGCGTTCGCGCACGATCTCGGCGCCGGTTTTCTGGGACTCTTCGTGCGCCAGATCGCGTTCCTGCGCGCGGCGCGCGGGCGCTACGCCGCGATCGTCGCGGTCGGCGACGTGTATGCGTGCGCGCTCGCGCGGCTCGCGCGCGCGCCGCTGGCCTACGTTGGAACGGCGAAGAGCGTGTACGTCGCGCGCTACGGGCGCGGCGAGCGCATCATCTTGCGCGGCGCACGGCGGCTGTTCGTACGCGACGCGGCGACGGCGGACGACCTGCGCGCGCACGGTCTGCGCGCGCAAGCGCCGGGGAACGTGATCGTCGACTTGCTCGCCACCGACGCGCGCGTCGATTGGCGCGCACCGGTGCGGCTCGCGCTGCTGCCCGGCTCGCG
>JALZBE010000014.1 GCA_030947665.1 Vulcanimicrobiota bacterium
GCCGTTCGACTACGCGAAGCAGGCGCGGCTGTACGTCGCGCCGCCGCGGCTCAACCCCAAAGCCGTCGACTTCGCGCGCCGCGCGGCCCCGCTGATCGAGGAGATCCTCGACCGCAGCGGCGGGCGCGCGTTCGTGCTGTTCACGTCATACGCGCGGCTGCGCGAGGTGTACGCGCTGCTGCGCGACCGCATCCCGTTCCCCGCCAAAGTGCAGGGCGATCTGCCGCGCACCGCGCTGCTGGACTGGTTCCGGTCCACCCAGAACGCCGTGCTGTTCGCGACCGGCACGTTCTGGGAGGGAATCGACGTCGTCGGCGACGCGCTGTCGTGCGTGGTGATCGACCGGCTGCCGTTCCCGTCGCCGTCGGAGCCGCTGGTGGCCGCGCGCATCGCCGCGCTCGAAGCCAAAGGCCGCTCGGGCTTCGAGCACTACATGATCCCCAGCGCGATCGTGCGGCTCAAACAGGGCTTCGGCCGGCTCATCCGCTCGACCACCGACCGCGGCGTCGTCGCGCTGCTCGACGGGCGCGCGACGTCGATGCGCTACGGCGCGACGATCGTCGACGCGCTGCCGCCGGCCACGCGCATCGACGACCTCGCCGCGCTCGACGAGCTCTTCCGGCCGCGGTAGCGGGACCGTCCGAGCGGCGCGCGAAGCGCGCTGCATGCGCTTTCGCCGATGCCTTTTGGGGCTGCTTTGCGCCGCGCTCGCGGCCGCACCGATCCCGGCCGCCGCCTGGGGCGCGCAGGGGCACCGCATCGTCAACGGTGCGGCGATCCGCGCGCTGCCCGACTCAGTGCCGGCCTTTCTGCGCAGCACGGCGGCGCACGACGAGATCGCGCTGCTCGGCCCGGAAGCCGACCGGGTCAAAGGCGCCGGCGTTCCGCTCGACGACGACGACAATCCCGGCCACTATCTCGATGCGCAAGACGACTACTCGATCGCGGGCGTCGTGAAGCTGAGCGCGCTGCCGAAGGACCGCCAGGAGTACGACAAAGCGTTGCGTACCGCGCACGACCCGACCGATCAGTACGGGCAAGGCTATCTGCCGTACCAGATCGCCGACGGCTGGCAGCGCATCGTGCGCGATCTCGCGTACTGGCGCGTCGACGTCGTCGGCGAGACGAAAGCGGCGACGGCCGAGGAGCGCGCGTTCTTCACGTTCGACCGCACGGTGCGCGAAGCGGTGACGCTGCGCGACATCGGCTACTGGGGCCACTTCGTCGGTGACGGCTCGCAGCCGCTGCACGTGAGCGTACACTTCAACGGCTGGAACCAGTTCGACTCGCGCACCAAAGCGCCGCGCACGCACTATCCCAATCCCAACAATTTTTCGGACTCAACGAATATCCACTCGCACTTCGAGACGGCGCTGGTGCGCGCGGTCGCCACCGAAGACCTCGTCGCCGCGCGCGTCCCGGCGCTCGTCGCCTCTGCCGATCCGATCCTCGCGCAAGTCGGCGCCTATCTCACGGCGACGGAAAGCCACGTACCCGACGTGTACCGGCTCGAAGCGGCCGGCGGCATCGACACGCCCAGCGCCGCCGCGAAGACGCTCGTCATCGAACGCCTCGCCGCGGGCGCCGCGGAGATGCGCGATCTGATCGTCGACGCGTGGAATGCGAGCGCCGATGCGAAGGTCGGTTATCCCGGCGTGCCGGTGCGTGATTATGAATCGGGCAAAACCGTTCCGTCGCGTGCAAACGTCGGCTTAGGCGACTAGCCGCACGGTCGTTGCACGACGAGCCCCTGTCTCGGCCGCTCCGCGAGCGACCGAGTTTCAGCATGCTCGTTTGCGGAGAAACGGAGTCGTTCCATCTCTGCTGCAAGGACCATGCCGTGAAGCACACCATCAACGCCCGCGCGCTCGCCGCGTTCTTCGCAATCGCCGGCCTCGCCGCCGCGACGCTCGCCGTGAGTGCGCAAACGCCGCCGCCGGGCGGGCCGCCGATGGGCCCCGGCATGGATCGTCCCGGACCGCGCATGCCTGCCGGCGAAGCCGACTTCGTTCGTTTTTTCGATGCGGCGAACACCGCCGAGCTGAATACGGCGAAGTACGTCGTCAACCGCACGAAGGACGCTACGGTGCACACGTTCGCGCAGCACATGATCGACGATCACAGCACGGCCGCCGTCGCGCTCGAAGCCGCGACGCGCGGCACGAACTTGTACCCCGCGCCGCGCGATCGCGACACGAGCGGGCCGGGCCGTCGCGGGCTCGCGATCCTCGAGGGCGAGACGGGAACGCAGCTCGACAATGACTACATGCGCATGCAAGAACCGGCGCACCGCCGCGCGCTCGGCCTCCTGCAATGGGAGACGCAGAACGGTCAGACCACCGGCCTCAAGGATCTCGCGACGAAACTGATCCCGACCGTCCAGCAGCATCTGCAACTTACGCAAACCTATCTTGCCGCGCACAACCTGACGCCCTTCGCGCCGCCCGAAACGCGCCCGGTTCCCGGCAACGTGAATCCGGGCAATAGCGGCGCCGGCAACGGCCCGGGCACGCCGAACAACCCCGCTTCTTCGAGCAACGGCGGTTCGACGTCGGGCCAGAACAACGGCACGGCCGCCGGCGCGACGCCTGCGCCGGCGGCGGCCCCATCGTCCTCGCCGCACCCCTAGCGCGCGCATGACGTTCGTCATCCCCAGCGGCTGACGAGCGTGCCTGGTCCCTCCGCGCCCGTCCTGCGACGATGGGCGCGGAGGATTTCATGCACGATTCGCAGATTCCGGCCCGCCTTTCGCGGGTCAGGAAGCGCTACGGTGCGGTCACGGCGCTGGACGACGTCGACATCGCGCTCCACCCCGGCGAGACGCTCGCGCTGCTGGGCCCCAACGGGGCCGGCAAGACGACGGCGACCCGCGCGCTTCTCGGCATCATCGCCCCGGACTCCGGCACGGCGGCGCTGTTCGGCAAGAGCCCGCGCAGCGCGGTGAACCGCACGCGCGTCGGCGCGATGCTGCAAGTGTCCGGCGTTCCCGCGACGCTTACCGTGCGCGAGCACGTTCGGCTGTTCGCGTCGTATTACCCGCATCCGCTGCCCGTCGCCGAGACGCTCGCGATCGCGGGCCTGCGCGGGCTGGAGAACCGCCTCTACGGCCAGCTCTCCGGCGGCCAGAAGCAGCGCGTCGCGTTCGCGCTGGCGATCTGCGGCGATCCGGACGCGCTCATCCTCGACGAGCCGACGACGGCGCTCGACGTCGAGTCGCGCCTCGCGCTATGGGCGCAGATTCGCGGCTACGTCGCGCGCGGCCGCAGCGTGCTGCTCACGACGCACGATCTCGCGGAAGCCGACGCGCTCGCCAGCCGCATCGCCGTGCTCTTCGGCGGCAAGATCGTCGCCGAAGGAACCGCCGCGGAGATCAAGTCACGCGCGGGCGGCTCCAACGTGCGCTGCACCAGCGGACTGAACGACGAGCGCCTGCGGGCGATCGCCGGCATCGACGCGATCCGTCGCGCGGACGGCGTCGTTCGCATCACGACGCACGACGCCAACGCGGTCGTGCGCGCGCTGTACGCCACCGATCCCACCTTCACGCTGCTCGACGTCGCGCAGACGCCGCTGGAAGAAGCGTTCCTCGCCCTCACCCGGACACCGATTCGGCAACACCCAGAGCTTGTCGAGGGATCGAAATGATCGCCCGTATTACGATGAACGAGACGCGCGCCGAGCTCACGAAGTTCGCGCGTCTGCCCGCGTACGTCATCCCGACGCTCGCGTTCCCGGTCGCATTCTACTGGTTCTTCGGTATCGCGATGAACGGTTCGCAGCACATCGGTGCGACGACCGCCGCGACGTACATGCTCGCGACGTTCGGCGCGTTCGGCGTCGTCGGCTGCGCGCTGTTCGCGTTCGGCGTGAGCGTCGCGATGGAGCGCGGTCAGGGCTGGCTGCTGGTGAAGCGCGCGAGCCCGATGCCGCCTGCGGCGTATTTCGTCGCGAAAGTGCTGACGATGCTCGCGTTCGCGCTCACCATCGTTCTCATGCTGTCCCTGCTCGGCTCCGAGTTAGGCGGCGTACGGCTCGCGCCCGCGACCTGGCTTGCGCTGATCGCGGTGCTCGTCGTGGGCTCGATACCGTTCGGCGCGATCGGGCTCGCGCTCGGCTTCGTCGCCGGGCCGAACTCCGCGCCCGCGATCATCAACGTGATCTACCTGCCGCTGTCCTTCTTGTCCGGGCTATGGGTCCCGATCGAAGCGCTGCCGCCCGTGATCGCGCACATCGCGCCGTTCTTGCCTACCTATCATCTCGGTCAGCTCGCGCTCGGCACCATCGGGCCGGGCCACGGCTCCGCGCTGACGCACATCCTGGTTCTCGTGGCGTGGACCGTCGCCGGCGCCGCCGCGGCAGCATACGGAATGAAGCGCGACGAAGGCCGCACGTATGGCTGACGTCCGCCGCCGCCGGCTGCCGATCTTCGAACAAGGCGTCATGCCGTACATCTGGCTCGTGTACGCCGCCGGCGTGCCGTTGTGGCTGTTCCTGAGCCATTCGCCGCCGCGCCTCGTCGCGTTCCAGCTGGCGGTGCTCGCGGTGTTCCTCGTGTGCTACTTCCTGGGCTACGGCCGCGGCGGCCGAACAGGCCTGGCGTACGCCGCGGTGATCGCCGTGCTCGGCGCGATCGCATCGCCGACGGTCCCCTACGCGACCACGTACTTCATCTACACGGTGTCGTTCGTCGCGTACGCGGTGCCGGCGCGCGACGCCTACCGGATTCTGGCGATCTACATCCCGGTCGTCGCGCTCGTCATGTGGCTCACGCACGTCGACACGGCAGCCGCGATCTCCGGCTTGGTCTTCGGCGTGATCGTCGGCGTCGCGTGCATCAACACCGCGCAGCAGAAAAACGACCACGCGCGCCTGAAGCAGGCCTACGACCAGATCGAAGGCCTGGCGAAGATCGCCGAGCGCGAGCGCATCGCGCGCGACCTCCACGACGTGCTCGGCCACACGCTGTCGCTGATCGCGCTGAAGTCGCAGTTGGCGTCAAAGCTCGCCGACCGCGACCCGCAGCGCGCGGTTACCGAGATCCGCGAGGTGGAGCAGATCGCGCGCACCTCGCTGGACGAACTGCGCGAAGCGGTCGCGGGCTACCGCGGCACCGGGATCCCCGACGAGCTCGCGCACGCGCGCGACGTGCTGACGTCGGCCGGCCTGCGCGTCGACTGCGAAGCGGAAGACGTACGTCTGCCCGCGCCGCAGGAGAGCGTGCTGGCGCTGGCGATCCGCGAAGCGGTGACGAACATCGTGCGCCACGCACGCGCCAGTGTCGTGCGGCTGCGCGTTGCTGCGGCCGGCGATGCGTGCCGCTTCGAGATCCAGGACGACGGCGTCGGCGGCTCCGCGAAGGAAGGCCTTGGCTTGACGGGCATGCGCGAGCGCGTCGAGTCGCACGGCGGTTCGCTGGAGCGCACGATCGATCACGGTACGCGGCTGGTCGTCACGCTGCCGCTGGCATCCGGAGCCGCGCGCTGATCCGCGTCGTCATCGCCGAAGACCAGCAGCTCGTCGCGGGCGCGCTCGCCGCATTGCTCGGACTCGAGGCCGACATCGAGGTCGTGGGCCACGCGCACGACGGCCCGACCGCATTACGCCGTGTGGAAGAGCTGAAACCGGACGTGCTGCTCGCGGACATCGAGATGCCTTTGCTGACGGGCCTCGACGTCGCCGCGGAGCTGCACCGGCGCGAGAGCAAGACGCGCGTCGTCATCGTGACGACGTTCGCGCGCCCCGGCTATCTGCGCCGCGCGATGGACGCCGGCGTCGCCGGGTATTTGCTCAAAGATCGTCCGGTCGAAGAACTCGTCGCGGCGGTCCGCACCGTCCATGCAGGCGGCCGCGCGATCGATCCCACGCTCGCCGTGCACGCGTGGACCGAACCGGACCCGCTCACCGACCGTGAACGCGCGGTGCTGCGCCTCGCGGGCGACGGTCAAACCTCCACCGCGATCGGCAACGTGCTTGGCCTGTCCGAAGGCACGGTACGAAACTACTTGAGCGAGGCGATCGGCAAAGTGGGCGGCGCAAACCGCACGGAAGCCGCCCGCATCGCCCGCGACCGCGGCTGGCTCTGAGCTAGTCCTCTTTGGATGCCTCGTCGTGCGCGCGTTGCTGTAGCTCTGCGACGACCGTAGAGTCCGCGAGCGTCGTCGTGTCGCCCAGCATGCGGCCTTCCGCGATGTCGCGCAGCAGGCGGCGCATGATCTTGCCCGAGCGCGTCTTCGGCAGCTCTTGCGTGAACGTCAGGTATTTCGGGCGGCAGAATTTGCCCAGCTTCTCCGCGACGTGGTCGCGTAATTCGTCCGCCAGTTCCGGTGAGCCGTTCGCGTGTGATTTGAGCGTCACGAAGGCGCAGATCGCCTGCCCCGTGACGTCGTCGTTCTTGCCCGTTACGGCGGCTTCGGCGACGTCAGGGTGGTCGACCAGGGCCGATTCCACTTCGGTCGTCGAGATGCGGTGGCCGCTGATGTTCATCACGTCGTCGATGCGGCCCATGAACCAGTAGTCGCCTTCTTCGTCGCGCTTGCAACCGTCGCCGGCGAGGTAGCGATGCTCGAACTTCGACCAGTACGTCTGCACGTAGCGGTCGTCGTCGCCGTAGATTCCGCGCAGCATCGACGGCCACGGCTTGTTCAGCACGATGTATCCGCCGCCGCCGAGCGGCACCGACTCGCCCTTGTCGTTCACGATGTCGGCGTACACGCCCGGGAAGGGCTTCGTCGCGGAACCCGGTTTGAGCGTCGTGATGCCGGGCAGCGGCGTTATCATGATCGCGCCGGTCTCCGTCTGCCACCACGTGTCGACTACCGGGCAGCGTCCGCCGCCGATATGCTCTTGGTACCAGATCCACGCTTCGGGATTGATCGGCTCACCGACGCTTCCCAGCAGCCGCAGCGACGAGAGGTCGTGCTTCTCGGGATACTGCGTGCCCCATTTCATGAACGTGCGGATCGCTGTCGGCGCGGTGTAGAGGATCGTCACCTTGTAGCGCTCGATGATCTCCCACAGCCGGTCCTTGTCGGGGAAGTCCGGCGTGCCTTCGTAGATCACGCTGGTCGCGCCGTTGCACAGCGGGCCGTACACGATGTAGGAGTGCCCCGTGACCCAGCCGATGTCCGCCGCGCACCAGTACACGTCGCTGTCTTCTTTCAAATCGAAGACGAGCTTGTGCGTCGCGGTCACGCCGGTCAGATAGCCGCCCGTGGTGTGCTTGATGCCCTTGGGCTTCGCGGTGGTGCCCGATGTGTACAGCAAGTACAGCAAATCTTCCGCGTTCATCCGCTCGGGCTCGCACGCCGAGGGCTGATCGCGCACGACGTCGTCCCACCACACGTCGCGCCCGTCCACCATATCGATGGAATCGCCGACGCGCTTCGCCACGACGACGTGCTTCAGCGACGGCATGCCCTTCGCGATCGCCTCGTCGACGTTCGCCTTCAGCGGGACTTTCTTGCCGCGCCGCCAGCCGTAGTCCGCGGTGATGATCGCGACGCACTCCGAATCGTTCACCCGGTCGACGATCGAATCCGGCGAGAAGCCGCCGAAGATCACCGAGTGCGCGGCGCCGATGCGCGCGCACGCCAGCATCGCGACCGGCAGCTCGACGATCATCGGCATGTAGACGGCGACGCGATCGCCCTTCTTGATGCCGAGCTTGCGCAAGCCATTTGCGAAGCGGCACACTTCGTCGAGCAACTGGCCGTACGTGACGGTCCAGCGGTCGCCGGGCTCGCCTTCGTAGTAGTATGCGATCTGCGCGGCTTTGCCGGCGTTCACGTGGCGGTCGAGCGCGTTCACCGACGCGTTGAGCTCGCCGTCGGCGAACCACGTCGCAAACGGTTCTTTCCACTCCAACGTCTTGGTAGGCGGCGTCATCCACTCGAGCTTGTCGGCCCAGGATTTCCACCACGCCTCGTAGTCGCGATCTGCTTCTTCGTAGATCCCGGGCTTGGCGTTCGCTTGCGCGGCGAACTCCGGCGGCGCCGGGAACCGGCGTGCTTCGCTGAAGAGCGCTTCGATGGCATCGCTGTGCGTCGGCGTCGACATGGCGCCCGGATTCTCGCGCGCGAGGCGGTGCCCCCCCGGCGGCGAACGGCGTCGGGCGATATGGTCCGGTGGATCGACGGCTTCTACGGCGGGCTGATCGCGGGCGGGACGAGCGCGTTGTTTTACGCGGTCGTCGCGGTCGCGTGGCTCCACGACGTCACGCTCGGCGCTTTCTTCGCGCAAATCGCGCAGGCGCTGCCGCCGTTCCACGGCGCGCCGGAGTCCGCATGGCTCGCGGTGCTCGGCGTCGTGCTCTACCTGCTGGTCGCCGCCGCGTTCGGGATCGCCTACGCGACGCTCGCGCGCCGGCTGCCGTCCATGTGGCGGGCGCCGACCTCCGTGCTGTGGGGGCTGGCCTACGGATTTGTCGTCTGGTGGGTCCTCAACGATGTCCTCGTGCCGGCGACCGGCGTCATCAACGTCCAGCCGCTGTGGGAAGGCCTGGTGGGGACGGTGTTGTTTTACGGGGTCGTACTGTCCGAGCTGACCACGCTTGCGCACCGGCGCGAAGCGGGCGTCGCGCCTTGACCCCTGTCTTCCGGGATGGTACGCTACCATGAAGCCTGGCACTCCGTCGCCCCGACTGCTAAGTCGGCATCCCGACGTGCCGACCGCTAGCGGTGCTCCCCGGTGAACGACAAGCTCGAGCTCGACAAACGAAAGGCCTTCATCCTCGCGACCGTCGTGTACGAGTACATCAACACGGCGGAACCGGTTGGCTCCGTCACGCTCACGCAGAAGTACAACTTGGGCGTGTCGTCGGCAACGATCCGCAACGAGATGGCCGAGCTGGAAGCAGGCGGCTACCTGGTGCAGCCGCACACGTCCGCCGGCCGCATCCCGTCCGATGCGGGCTATCGCACGTATGTCGATCGGCTGATGCAGCCGGAGTCACTCACCAAGGACGACTCGCGCCGCATCCGCGATGAGTTCCGCGAAGCGTCGCGTGAGCTGGGCGACGTGATCGAGCAGACGACGCGCCTGCTCTCCGGGCTGTCGGGCAACCTCGCGATCGCGATCGCCCCGTCGCGCGATTCGCACGCGTTCAAGCACGTCCAGCTGATCTGGCTTTCGGCGCGCACGAGCCTCATCGTCATCGTGACCTCGGGCGGCGTCGCCGCGCAGCGCGTGGTCGAATGGTCGACGGACGTCGCCGCCGACGACCTCACCCGCCTCTCGAACGCACTCAACACGCGGTTCGGCGGGCGCGTGATGGAAGACGTCGGCGCGGCTGACGTGGATGCCGTATGCGCGGAGCTGCACGTGAGCGCGCAGATTCGCGACGCGGTTCGCGCGGCGTTCGCCGCGGCACGCGAGGCCGGCGAACCCGAGATCGCCGCCGCAGGCGCGCAGAACCTGCTCGACCAGCCCGAGTTTCACGACCTGCGCAAATTGCGCGCGATCCTGCGCATCGTCGAGGAGCAGCGCACGCTGTACGACCTGATCGCCGACGAGCTCGCCGCCGAGGGTTCGGCGACGGATCCGTCACCGCACGTGCGCATCGGCCACGAGCTGCGCGCCGATGAACTGTCGGAATGCAGCGTCGTCACCGTGCCATACCGCTTCGGCGACCGCGGCGTGGGGATGCTCGCCATCCTGGGTCCGCGTCGCATGCCGTACGGCCGCCTCATCGCGCTCGCGTCGGGAACGGCCCGATCGCTCGGCGACCACCTCAACGACGTCGAGATCAGGTAACTTGCCGACAGATTATTATGAAGTGCTCGGCGTCGGCCGCGACGCCGACGAGAGCACGATCAAACGCGCCTATCGTCAGCTTGCGCGTAAATACCATCCCGACGTGGCCGCCGACAAGAAGGCGGCGGAGACGCACTTCAAAGAGATCAACGAAGCGTACGAAGTGCTTTCCGACGCGCAGAAGCGCTCGAACTACGACCGCTTCGGCCACGCCGGCGTGCAAGGCGGCGGCGCGGAGGGCGGTTTCGGCCCGTTCGGTTCCGAGGGTTTCGGCGACATCTTCGACATGTTCTTCGGCGCGGCGCGCGGCGGCGGCGGAAACGCCCAACAGCGCCGTAACGGTCCGGCGCGAGGCAGCGACTTGCGCTACGATACCGAGATCACGCTCGAGGAAGCGTACGCCGGCACGACGCGCGACGTCTCGTTCCGTCATCTCGCGGGCTGCCCGACCTGTCGCGGCAGCGGGGCCGAGCCGGGCACGCTGATCGTTCCGTGCGACCGCTGCAGCGGAACGGGGATTCAGCGCCAAGTGCGCCAGACGCCGCTCGGCCAGTTCGTCACGCAGACGACGTGCTCGAAGTGCAGCGGCGACGGCCAGATCGTCCAGACCCCGTGCTCCACGTGCCGCGGGCGCGGCCGCGTGGAGCAGGAGAAGTCGCTGCAAGTTCGCGTCCCGCCGGGCGTGGACGACGGCTCGCGCATTCGCATCAGCGGGAGCGGCGAAGCGGGGCTGCGCGGCGGACCCGACGGCGATCTCTACGTCTACCTCAGCGTCAAGCCGCACGACGTGTTCCGGCGTGACGGCCTCGACGTGCTGCTCGAGGTCGGGATCTCGTTCCCGCAAGCGGCGCTGGGCGGCGACATCACGGTGCGTTCGCTCGAAGGCTCCGTCTCGCTCACGCTCAACCCCGGCACGCAGAGCGGCTCGCAATATCGCTTGCGCGGCCGCGGGATGCCGAGCGTCCGCGGCGGCGCGAAAGGCGATCAGCTCGTCACCGTGCACGTGGTCGTCCCGACAAAGCTCAGCAAACACGAGCGCGAGCTGCTCGAAGAGTACGCCCGCGCCGGCGGTGACCAAATCGAAGAAAAGTCGTTCTTCGACCGCCTAAAGGACGCATTCAGCGCGGACTAGCGGATGCGGCGGCGTTGTCAGCCCGCCACCGTGGGCTCGTTCGCGCGCTGCAGATCTTCGTGAAGCGTTCCGGTCAGCAGGCCCCAGCACATGCGGTAGTCGCTCGCGAGCGAGCGCAGCGGGGCGCTGAACGTTTCAGGCTTGTTGTGCTCGATGAAGGCGTGCGTGTACCACGCGGGGCCGTAACCGCATACCAGCGCCGCGCCGATGAGCTTGGGGCTGCGCCGCATGATACCCGTGGCGGCGACGACCGTCGCCACGATGGTTCCTGCGGCGTGGAGCGTGCGCGTCTGCGGGTCGGCGTGGGCGCGCAGGTAGCGCAGCCAGAAGGCGTCGTCCATCCGCGGGCCTTCCGCGCAGGCGGGGCGAACGGCCTGCCGCCATGCGGGACCGGTTCTTCGTCGAAGGCGTTCACGCGGTCGGCGACCTCGTCGCGTTCGCGGCGGACGACGTGCACAAGCTCGCCACGGTGCTGCGCAAGCGCAGCGGCGACCGGGTGCAGGTCGTCGACTCCGGCGGTGCCGCGTTCGCCGCGACGCTCGACGTCGCGGGCCGCGATGGTCGTGACGTGCGCGTGCGGGCCACGCTCGACGAACGGCTCGACCGCGGCGACGTGGAGACCTCGCTGCGCGTGACGATCGCGCAAGCGGTGCCCAAGGGGCAGAAGATGGACCTCGTCGTCGAAAAGGCGACGGAACTGGGCGCGTACGCGATCGTACCGGTGCGCAGCGCGCGCGTGATCGCGCACGACACGAGCGCGGGCAAAGTCGAGCGCTGGCGCCGCATCGCGAAGTCCGCCGCGCAGCAGTCCGGCCGCGTGCGCGTCCCCGCCATCGCGGACGTGCACGACTGGGACGCGCTGCTGGCGACGTTCGCGCAGTACGACCGCGTCTACGTGCCGTGGGAGCTCGCCGGCCCCGTGCCGCTGCGCGACGCGTTCGAACGCGATCTGACGGGCGCGGACAGCGCCCTCGTGGTCATCGGGCCCGAAGGCGGCTTTTCGGGCGACGAAGTCGAGCGCGCGCGCGGCGCGGGCGCAACGACGATCTCGCTGGGGCGCCGCATCCTGCGCACCGAGACGGCGGCGCTGGTCGTGCTCGCCGCGCTGCTCTACGCGCGCGGCGAGCTCTAGCGTTCCGAGCTACGTCGTCGGCGCGGTGCGCAGCGCTTCGAAGCTCAGCGGCTGCGTGCACGCATACAGCTGGCCCTGCGGCGCGATCTGCGGCGTGCACCGCCCGTAGCCGATCGACGAGATCAGCGGCACGGTCGCGGGACCAGCGCCGGCGACGCGAATCTGCACGGTGCCGACATCGCCGTAGTGACCGCGCGTGACGAGCCGCATCCACATCGTCGGGCTGACGACGCTCCACGGTGAGGTCAGCGTCGAGACGTCGGCCGTCTGAATCGGTGCGAACGTACGGCTGAGCGCGTTGAAGTCGGCGGCCTGGCTGATGATCTGCGAGCGCTCGTCGCGCAGCTCGACGACGAGCTGGCCGGCGCCGCCGAGCTGGCCGAGGATGCTGTCGAGCGACGGTCCGCCGATCGCGCTCGAGAGCGAGCTCCACTTTCCTTGGATGTCGTCGAGCGTGCTCGAGCCGAGCTGGCTCTTGTAATCGGGGATCAGCGTGTCGACGACGGACTTCTGCGGCGCCGCGAAATCGGCGTAGCCGAGGCCGCCTTGAATCGTCCACGACGTCGTCTGGATGGGGCCGAACTGAAACGGCGTCGACGACGCGCGCGAGTTCATCGCGATGATCGCGGGGGCGCGCTTACCGCGCATCGCGCCGAGTACGAACGCGAGCGGCGCGCGCGCCGGGCGCGCGTGGCTCATGCAGAACAGACGCACCGCGACGGCGTAGTCGCCGGGCGCAAGCGACACCGTGCCCGTGTTCGAGGCTTTCAGCTGCTGAATGATCGACGTGATCGCCGCGGTCTGGGCCGTTCCCGACACCGGCGTGAACGGCGCCCCCGGCAGCGCGTCGAGCGTCGGGTAGAGGTCGACCGGGTCGAGCCGGATCGGGTTCTGCTCGGTGATGAATGGCGCCAACTGCTTCGCGGCGGCCCCGAGTGCCGCGCGCTTGGGATCGAGCGCGCCCGGCAGGCTGAACTGCGCCGATGCCGACCGCGTGCCGAAGCCGCCGGCGACGATCGCGACGGCCAACGCCGCGACGAGAGAGCGTTGCATGAGCTTCATGGCATTGCGGTTCGCCGCGTCGCGCCGGACCTCCGGTCCCGCAACCGATCCGCGAAGCCCGGCGGTCGGTGCGGGCATGAGCTTGCACGCCTGGCTCGCCTTCGCGTCGCTCGCCGTCGTCGTTTCGTTGGTGCCGGGACCGGCCGTGATCGCCGTCGTGACGACGGCGCTGCGCGGCGGCTTCCGCGCGTCGCTTGCGGCGAACGCCGGCGTCTTGGTCGGAGATGCAGTGTTCGTCGCGGCTGCGGCGCTCGGGCTCGGCGCCGTGCTCGTCGCCTCGCACGCGGTCTTCGTCGCCGTGCGCTGGCTCGGAATCGCGTATCTCGCCTACCTCGGCGTGCGCGCGCTGCTCGACCGCGGCACGGCGTTCGCGGTCGACGCTCCCGGCGGCGGCGAGCGGCGCGCCTTCCAATTCGGGTTCACCACGCAGCTCGCCAACCCGAAGATCATCCTGTTCTTCGGCGCGCTGCTGCCGCTGTTCGTCGATCCGTCGCGCCCCGCGGCGCCGCAGTTCGTGCTGCTGGGCGCCACGTTCATCGTCAGCGACGCCCTCGTGTTCGCCGGTTACGGCGCGCTCGCGCACCGCGCGCGTATCTTGCTGAAGACGCCGCGCGCGGCGCGCGTGACCTCGCGCGTCACCGGCGCCGCGATGCTCGGCGTCGCCGCGCGCCTCGCCGCCGAGCGCTGAACCGACGGGGTTCAGGCCAGAACCGACTCGCGCACCGCATCCGCGAACCGCTCGAACGCGCTGCGGTGGAGCGTGTGCCCGTGGCCCGCGAACGTCTCCACGCGCACGCGGCCGTTACGGTGGGTGAGATCGTCCGGCGCCACCACCGAGTCCTCGCCGGCGAGCAGGATCGTCGTCGGGATCTTCAGCGCCGCGAGCCGCTCGCGCAGATCCCAGCCGCCGCCGTCGGCATGGTTGTCGCGGCCGAGCCGGCGCAGCGTCTCGAGATCGAGGGAGGCCATCGCGTGCATTTTTCCCGCGCGATCGCGCGGGTCCGCGTCCGCGAACGCGTCGCGCACCGCCGCGTCGCGCTCTTCGCCCGGCGCATGCGCGAGCAACGCCGCGAGATCGTCGACGTACTCGCGCTCGAACGAGTTGGGCGCGACGCGGATCATCGGATCGACGAGCACGAGCGCGCGCGCAATTTTCGGCCCGGCGACCAGCGCCACGGCGCCGCCCCACGAGTGGCCGACGACCGCCGCGACGGTGCCGATGCTGTCGGCAACCGCGCGCAGGTCGGTGGCGAGCGCAGCGAGCGTCAGCGGCGTATCGGTCTCGGAGTCGCCGTGCCCGCGCTGGTCGTAGGCGAACACGCGATGCGTGCTCGCGAGCGCTTCGCC
>JALZBE010000180.1 GCA_030947665.1 Vulcanimicrobiota bacterium
GCGCAAGGGTCAGGCCCTGACGCGCGCGCTCGAACGCCTGCGCGTGCCGGTGATCGCGGCCGTCAACGGGTTCGCGCTCGGCGGCGGCTGCGAGCTCGCGATGGCGTGCGACATTCGCATCGCGAGCGAGAACGCGAAGTTCGGCCAGCCCGAGGTGAACCTCGGGATCGTGCCGGGCTACGGCGGAACGCAGCGCACGACGCGGCTGCTCGGCGAAGGCATGGCGATGTACATGTGTCTCAGCGGCGAGATGGTCGACGCGCAGGAGGCGCTGCGCATCGGGCTCGTGCAGAAGGTCGTGCCGTTGGACGGTCTGCTCGCCGAGGCGCAGCGCGTCGCCGCGCTGATCGCCGCGAAGGCGCCGCTCGCGATCGCCGCGACGAAGCGCGCGGTGAGCGAGGGCGCGTCGCTGCCGCTCGACGACGCGCTCGCGCTCGAAGCGCTGCTGTTCGGTCAGTGCGTGACGACGATGGATTTCAAAGAAGGCTCGCGCGCGTTCCTCGACAAGCGCACGGCGGACTTCACCGGGCGCTAGCGGCGCCGGTCGCTAGCGGGCGGCTGTTTTGCGCGCGCCGCCGTACTTTGCGACGGCGTCTGCCATCTCGCGCTCGATGTCCGGGTCGAAGCCGATCCAGCGCGCGCGGACGCGGCCGGTTCCGTCGATTGCGACCACCGTCGGATAGCCGGTGACCCCGAAGGCGTGCGCGACTGTCTCGTCCGGATCGAGGACGACGCCGGTCATCTTGAGCTTCGCCGCGTACTGGCGGACCAGCCAGGTGGGCTCGCCGACGTCCACCGAGACGACTTCCACGTCCCGGTGAGCCCGCTCGAAGCGCTGGACCAGCGGAATCGAGTCCTTGCACGGGCCGCACCACGTCGCCCAGAAGTCCAGAAAGACGACATGCCCGCGGCTCGGCCGGAGATCGAACCGGCCGCCGTCCAGTGCGGCCAGCGACACCGGCGGCGCCTGGACGATGTCATGGTGCAGACGCGGCAGAACGGCGAATCGGACGATGGCGGCGAGAACGACGATGACGGCGAGAACGTCGAGCGCGCGCGCGAGGCGCCGCCGCAGGGAGTTCGGTGCACTGTCCACCGCACGCGAGGGGTGCATCGCTCGGCCGGTTCCGTCGCAGGGAAAGCGCCCCCTGCGACCGCATCCCACCGACGATGCCAACGAGCCGCGCGCCGTCCGCCTCCATCGACGCGCGCACCCTTCCCGCCCAGAACAGAAGCACGCGGATCTTCGAAACGTTCGATAAGCTGCCGGTCGGCGGCATCCTGGAGCTCAACGAGGAGAGCGATCCGCGCTCGCTGCGCAACGAGTTCCAGCAGAACCGGCCCGGCCGCTTCTCCTGGGACGCGCGCAACCTCGGCAGCGGGCGCTGGACGATCCGGCTCGAGCGCATCGACGAGCGCGCGGACACGGCGACGTTCCTGTCGCATTGCGCGCCGTTCGCGAACGCCAAGCAGTCGACGATCAACGAGCTCGCGACCGTCGCGACGGAACGTTCGTACCGCACCGGCGAGACCGTGTTCGACGAAGGCGAGATGTGGCCGTACCTCGGTTTCGTGCGCGCCGGAAAAATCGTGTACACGCTGCTCTCGCCCGACGGCAAGACGCACGCGCTCGGCGAGCGCCTCACGCACGACCCGCTCAACGAGTCGGGCACGTTCGACGGCGGCGGCGCGACGACGCGCGCCGAGGCGCTCACCGACTGCACGGTCGTGCTGGTCCCGGTCGAAGCCGTGCTGCACGCGGTGCGCAACGACAGCGAGCTCGCGCTCGGATTCCTCGCCGCCTCGTCGCAAGCACGCCGCCGCTCGATCGACACCATCGCCGACCTGGCGTTCGCGCACGTCCTCCAGCGCGTCGCGAAGTTTCTGATGTCGTACGCGCCGGCGACGACGGGGATGGCACCCGGCTTGCCCGGCGTCGAAAACCTGTCGCAGGCGCAGATCGCCGCCGCGGCCGGCACCGTGCGCGACATGGCGGCGCGCGCGCTGATCCGCCTGAAGAACGCGCAGGCCGTGCAGTTGGACCGCGGCCGGGTCCGCGCGATCGACCGGGCGCTGCTCGAAGCCTTTGCGCACGGGGTGCAGGCGCCTCCGGTTTAATACGGAGAAGAGGCGCGGATGCGTCGCCTCTCGTTCACCATCGCCGCGCTGCTGCTCGCCGCGTCCCCAGTCATCGCCGCCGCGGCCCAGTTCGCATATCCCGCCGCACCCCGCGGCCCCGTCATCGATACGTTTTTCGGAACGCCCGTCCCTGATCCGTACCGCTGGATGGAAGAGGTGGACGCGCCGCAGACCACGGCGTGGGTGAAAGCGGAAGGCGATCTGACGCGTTCGTATCTGGACGCGATCCCGCAGCGCACCGCGATCAAAGACGCGTATCGCAAGCTGATCGACTACGAGAAGCTGGGCGCGCCGTCGCACCAGGGGCCGTGGTGGTTCTTCTCGCGCAACTCCGGCCTGCAGAACCAGAGCGTGCTCTACGTGCGCCGCGGCGAGCACGGCACGCCGCGCGTACTGCTCGATCCCAACACGCTCGCCGCGGACGGAACCGTCGCGCTCGCGGGCTCGGCGACGACGCACGACGGCAGCTTGATGGCGTACGCGACGCAGTCCTCAGGCGCCGACTGGGAGACGTGGCACGTCAAGAACGTCGCGACGGGACGCGATCTGCCCGACATCATTCAGTGGAGCAAGTTCTCCGGCGCCGCCTGGATCGGCAACGGTGGCTTCTACTACGAAGCGTACGACCCGCCCAAACCCGGCGCCGGCAACACGACGCTGAGCGCGCTCGGCACCGAGAAGATGTACTTCCACCGGCTCGGGACGCCGCAGTCCGCGGACCGGCTGGTCTACACCGCCAAACCGGACCAGTTCTTGAGCATCGGGCGCACCGAGGACCTGCGGTACGATTATTTCTTCACTTCGAAAGGCAACGGCAACAGCTTCTCATGGAAGCGCGCGGGGGAGCCGGAATCGGCGTTCAAGCAACTCTTCGCGCTCGATCCGAACGTCTCGTACGGTCCCGTCGGCGACGACGGGACGCGCGTCTACGTGCAGACCAACCTGAACGCGCCGCGCGGGCGGCTGACCTGGCTCGATCTCAACGACGCGTCGCACACGCTGCACGACATCGTGCCGCAGTCCGCGGACCCGATGGAAGGCGTGTCGCTGCTCGGCAACCGCTTCTACGTGTCATATCTGCACGACGCGCACTCGGTGGTGAGAATCTACTCACTCGACGGGAAACAGGTCGGTTCGATCGACCTGCCGGGGATCGGCAGCGGCGGCCAGCCCGGCGGACACCGCGACGATCGCATCACGTATTACGGCTTCACATCCTACACGTATCCGACCACGGTCTACCGCTACGACACGCAGACCGGGAAGAGCACGGTGGCGATTCGCCCGAAGATCGCGTTCGATCCCAGCCCGTACCTCACCGAGCAGCTCTTCACGACGTCGAAAGACGGCACGCGCATCCCGGTGTTCGTGACGCACCGCAAAGACATCGCCCTCGACGGCTCGACCCCGACGATTCTCTACGGCTACGGCGGGTTCAACATCTCGATCACCCCGTCGTTCTCGTCGGCGACCGCATTGTGGCTGCAGATGGGCGGCGCGTACGCCGTCGCGACGCTGCGCGGCGGCGCGGAGTACGGTGACGCCTGGCACGACGCGGGACGGCTCGCCAACAAACAGCACGTCTTCGACGACTTCATCGCCGCGGCGCAGATGCTGATTGACGAGAAGATCACCTCGACGCCCAAGCTGGCGGCGAACGGCGGCTCGAACGGCGGGCTCTTGGTCGGCGCGGCGATCACGGAGCGGCCGGACCTGTTCGGCGCGGCGATCCCCGAGGTCGGCGTGCTCGACATGCTGCGTTTCCAGAAGTTCACCGTCGGCAAGGCATGGGTCACCGACTACGGCTCGGCGGACGCCTCGGCGGATCAATTCAAGTACTTGTACGCGTACTCGCCGTACCACAACGTCAAGGACGGCACGCACTACCCGCCGACGATGGTGATGACGTCGGACCACGACGACCGCGTGTTCCCCGCCCACTCGTTCAAATTCGCGGCGGCACTCCAGCACGCGCAAGCCGGCGACGCACCGGTGCTGCTGCGGGTGGAATCAAAGGCCGGGCACGGCGCGGGCCGCCCGACCGAAAAGATCATCGACGACGTCGCAGACCGGTTCGCATTCCTGGTCAAGAACCTGAGCTTCGCCCCGGCGCTGTAGCCAGGAAACGGCTAGGCGCCGTTCTCGGGCGTCCAGTACTCGAGCTTGCCGAGCATCGCGTATTGGCGCACGTCTTGGGCGCCGTGCGGGTCGCCGTAATGGCGCTCCACGATGGCGACGACGCGCTCCACTTCCGCTTCGTCCAGAAGGCCGAGCATGCGGGTGAGATCGCCTTGGTCGATACCGCGCGCCGAGTCGATCTTCATCATCACGAGATACGGTAGCCCGATCACGCGCAGACCGGTTTGATCGTACGCTTTCTGCGACAGCGCTTCTTCCGCCCACGGCTGTTCCGTGGCGAGAACGTCGAGCTTCTGACCGTCCTTGAGCCAGGCGCTCCCGTAAAGGCCGAGGAGTCCGGCTGTGAATACCAGATCGCGAACTTTGCGCCAACCCTGATGTTCGAGCCGCTTCGTCGCGTCGTGGTATCGTTCGTGCTCGACGAGAATGTCGATGTCTTGCGTCTTGCGCTCGGGCGAGTAGGCGCGGGTCGCGACGCCGCCGACGATCGCCGCTGCAATGTCGCCGAACAAGCTTTCCATATCGATGGAGAGCTTCTCGCGCGGAGATTGCATGAGTATGTCCATGGCGCTGCCGCTTCCCAACGGGCGCTTCCGAAGACCTATGTCGAGGTAGAAGCGGCGCCGAAGCGCGGCCGTTTCGAACGCGCTATGCATGCGCCGCCGCGGTGGCCGGTTCGCGCACCGCTAGCCGGACGGTGACCGGGACGCCGCTCAGGACCGCGTTGCCCGTGAGATCGTCGAGGCGGTCCGGGTCGGTGAGGTCGTTCAGGCTCGCGCCCGGCTTTTGCGCGGCCAGCGTTTGGCCGACGCCGGAACGCGCGTGGCCGAAGCCGTGCGGCAGGCTCACCACGCCGGTCATCAGCGTGTCGGTCACTTCGGCGGGGACCGTCACGGCGCCGACCGCCGAGCGAATCTCCACGCTGTCGCCGTTCGCGATGCCGCGCGCGTGCGCGTCGAGCGGGTTGATCATCAGCGTGCAGCGGTCCGGACCGCGCATCAGGCGCGGCGCGTTGTGCATCCACGAGTTGTTGCTGCGCAGCTGGCGGCGGCCGATCACCACGAGCTCCGCCACCGGCGCGGCGAGATCGGTTTCGAGCCGCGCGAGGTCGGCGACGAACGCGGGCGGCGCGAGCTTCACGCGCACGTCCGCGGTGAACAGGCGGTCGGGCAAGCACGGCTGCATCGGGCCGTAGTCCACGCCGTGCGGGTGCGCGCGCAGCTCGTCGAGGCTGGTGTGGTATGCGCCATCGCGCAGGCCGGCTTCGAGACGCTCGCGCGGGCTCTTGCCGGATTTTCCCGTCATGCGCATACGCAGCGCTTCGAAGATCTGCCAGTCGTAGCGCTGCTCGGGTGCGATGTCGAACAGCGGCTCGCTGTAACGCGCGGTGTTGCGCACCGCGAAGTGGTGGAAGATCACGTCGTAGTGCTCGGTCTCCAACCCCGTCGCCGGCGGCAGGATCACGTCGGCGTGACGCGTCGTCTCGTTGACGTACGGATCGACGCTGACCATGAAGTCGAGCCCAGATAGCGCCGTGTCGACCTTCGTGCCGTTCGGCGTCGAAAGCACGGGATTACCGGCGACGGTGATGAGCGCGCGGACCTGCCCAGGGCCAGGCGTGAGCATCTCGTCGGCCATCGTCGCGACCGGGAACTCGCCGTCGAACTCCGCGAGGTTGCGCACGCGCGAATGCCAGCGGCCGGCATACGTCATGCCGCGTTCGGCCTGTTGCAGCAAATCGAACGCGGGGCGAGGCCACATCATCCCGCCCGGTTCGTCGAGGTTGCCGGTGATCGCGTTGAGCGCGTTGACCAGCCACTGGCACAGCCCGCCGAACGACTGCATAGACAAGCCGACGCGGCCGTACGCCACCGCGCGCTCCGCCGCGGCGAACTCGCGCGCGATGCGCAGGAT
>JALZBE010000181.1 GCA_030947665.1 Vulcanimicrobiota bacterium
GCGCAGCACGTGCGCGTAGCGACGGCGCGGGTCGAGCGCGTCGCGCACCGCGTGCGCCGTACGCACGAACCCCACACCCGTGCGGAGAAACACCGCGTGCTCCGCGTTCAGTGGCGCACCTCGCGCCAGACGCTCGCGCCGATGGCCCGTCCGCCGAGCTTCGCCGGCGCGTACGCGTCGTGCGAGATGCGCGCGACGAGCTGGTCGTCGAACGCCTTGTCGTCGCTCGCGATCATCACCGCGACTTTGCGGACGATGCCGCCGCGGTCGAGGTCGAGGCGCACCACCGTCGCGCGCGCGCCGCTGCCCTCCGCGACGTCGGTGTGTCTGAGCACGGGCGCGGTGAACGGAAAGCGGGTTTGCGTCGGCATCGGATCGGTGAGGTATCCCAGCCGCAGCAGCGTCGCGCGGTCGCCGGCGACGACGTGCGTCAGCGCCGACGACTTCGCGTCGAACACCAGCACGATGTCCGAGTCGCCGCTGCGCCGGAACACGCGAAAGTTCGGGCCTTCGTTCTCGGCATCCACGGCGAGCTCGTCGCGCGCGCCCAGCGACGTCGTCGTGCCGAACGTGACGGTGTGCGGCTTGCCCTGCACGTCGATCGCGTACTTCGTTCCGGCGGGAAACGCGAGGTCGACCGCGTGGATCGTCGCGTCGTCGTCGACGATCGCGACGACGCTACCCGTCGCGTCGCCGAACGTCACATGCTGTCCGTCGTCGCGCGTCGCGACCGACGCCGGCGCGCCGTACGCGCGCACGAGCGCGGCGATGGGGCGGTGCAGCAGCTCGGCGACGGGCGGCGCGATCATCTGCGTGCGATCTGCGCGTCGAGCGCGGCGCGCAGCACGCGCAAACGCGCGCCGTACAGCTCGCCTTTGAGGTTGCCGGCCCACATCACCAGCGCGTTCTCGCCGTTGTCGCTGTAGTAGCCGCGGCGCGTCGACACGGTGGTGAAACCGTACTTGCGGTACAGCTTCTGCGCGATGTCGTTCGATTCGCGGACCTCCAGCGTGATCCACGACGCACCTTGCGCGATGGCTTCGTCCAGCAGTTTGATGAGCATCTCCTCGCCGAGCTTGAGACCGCGCCGGTCGGGGTGCACGGCGATCGTGGTGATGTGGGAGTCTTCGAGGATCACCCAGATTCCGCCGTACGCCACGATGTGCCCGTCGAGGCGGCCGATGAAATAATGCGCGAGCTTGTTGTCGCGGATCTCGGTGGAGAACGCGTTCGACGGCCACGACGTGGTGAACGACAAGTCTTCGATGCGCAGCACCGCGGCGAGGTCGGCCTGCGTCATCGGCTCGATCACCAGCGCCTTCGGCGTGCCGGCGCCGGCCGGAAAGAGTTCCGCCTTCACGACGGCTTCGGTCGCGTCACCGCGGGGGCTTCGCCGTAGTCGGGCGCGAGCGCGTGCGGCGTCGGGCTCGGTTCCCGGGTGCGGGCGAGCTGGGCGATCGCGACGGCGGGGACGTCGGCCCGGGGCCGGAGCGCTCGCACGGTCCAGCCGCGTTCGGCGATCTCCGAGAGCACGTCCTCCGTATTCCCGGTCACGTGCACGACGCCCGGCGGGTCGCCGAGCAATCGGTCGAGCACGTCGCGCACCGGGCCGCACGCGGCGGCGACCCCACCGGCGTCCCGGCGGCGCGCGCAGATCACCCCGCGCCGTCCCTGCACGACGGCCAGCAGCGGAAGCGGCGGGGCCTCCGGCTCGAGCGCGTCGTACGACGAGATGCCGACCAGCGGGACGCCGCTGGCGTACGCCAGCGACTTCGCGTACGCCACCGCGATGCGGACGCCGGTGAACGATCCCGGCCCCAGCCCGACCGCGATCCGGTCCAGGTCGCGCAGCCGCAGCCCGGCCTCGCCGAGGAGGTCCTCGATTCGCGCGAGGCCCCACTCGAGCGCGTCCTGGCGTCCGCCGGGGGCGACGAAGAGCTGGGCACCGTCGTCGAGCGCGGTCGAAAAGCCGTCGAGCGCGGCGTCCAACGCCAGGATCTTCACCGGGCGGGCGGCGGCGGGCGGCGCACCCGGACCGTGCGAGGGCTGTCGCCGGCGCCCTCGATCTCCACCTCGATCAGGTCCGCTGGAAGCCGCCCCGCCGCGCGCTCGGGCCATTCGACGAGCGCGACGCGGTCCGGCGCGAAGGCGTCGTCCAGCGCGAGGTCGGGCAGCTCGACGGCGGGGTCCTCGATCCGGTAGAGGTCGACGTGCTCGATCGGCGGCGTGCCGTCGTAGCGCTGGCGGAACACGAAGGTCGGACTGCTCACCGCGTCGTCGGAGCCGTGGAGCGCGCGCACGACCGCCCGCACGAAGGTGGTCTTGCCCGCGCCGAGCTGCCCGCGCAGCGCTACGATGTCGCCCGGACGCAGCGAACGGGCAAATGCGCTCGCAAACGCGTCGAAAGCGGCCGGGCCGTCGAGGACGTCATCCGTTGTACTCAGAATGGTGCTTGGTGCTTCTGCGCGCTAGTGACGTCCTCGTCGGGATCATCGCCGGGGCCGTGTGTTCCGTGATCGCCGCCCTCTTCGAAGCCTCGATCTTGACGCTCCGCTTCTTCTCGCTCGGGCGCGTCGGCGGCGGGGTCGGGAGCAAGCTTCTCTTTATCGCGATCATGGGCGCGATCGTCGGCGGGATCGTCGGCTTTCTGGTGGGCGCCCTGTTCAAGCAGCGCGATTCGGCCCACCGCGGCGACCTCGTGCATCGCGACCCGATTCAGCGCGACCCGCCCGCGCGGTGACGGCGAGCCCGTCCACCGCGGCTCATCTCGCGGACATCGACGCGCGGTACGACGCGCACCTCGCCGCGCTGCGGCTGCACGCGGCGCAACTCCAGGCGACCGTCGCGCGCGGCGCGGCCGAGCTCGCCGAGGACGCGCGCGAACCAGAGCCAGAACCATCATCGTAGTCCGTAGAAAGATCCCGTGAACAACGACTCCCGGATGTCCGCGATCGCCGTCGAAGACGAGATGCGGGAGAGCTACCTCTCCTATGCCATGTCCGTCATCGCGTCGCGGGCGCTCCCCGACGTGCGCGACGGCCTCAAGCCCGTGCAGCGCCGCATCCTGTACGCGATGCGCGAGATGGGGCTCGATCCGTCCAAGCAGCACCGCAAGTGCGCGGGCGTCATCGGCGAGGTGCTCAAGAGCTATCACCCGCACGGCGACTCGTCGGTGTACGACGCGCTCGTGCGCATGGCGCAGGACTTCACGCTGCGCTATCCGCTCGTCGACGGCCACGGCAACTTCGGCTCGCCCGCGCCCGATCCGCCCGCGGCGTACCGGTACACCGAAGCGCGCCTCGCGCGCGCCGCGCTCGACATGCTCGTCGACATCGACAAAGAGACCGTCGAGTTCGTTCCCAACTTCGACAATCAAACCGAAGAGCCGGTCGTGCTGCCCGCGCGATTGCCGCAATTGCTTGTCAACGGCAGCTCCGGCATCGCGGTCGGCATGGCGACCAACATCCCGCCGCACAACGTCGGCGAGATCTGCGACGCGATCGCGTACCTGATCGAGAACGAGACCAGCGGCGCGAACCTGAGCGTCGAGGACGTCGACAACGCGCTGTGCGACATCGTGCAGGGCCCCGACTTCCCGACCGGCGGCATTTTGATGGGACGCGAGGCGATCCGCCAGGCGTACAAGACGGGCCGCGGCTCGGTGCAATTGCGCGGCAAGGCTGAGATCGTCGAGGAAAAAGGCCGCTACAAGATCGTCATCAGCGAGATCCCGTACCAGGTGTCCACGACGCGCGTCGTCGAGGCCATCGTCGAGGCGTATCAGGACAAGCGCATCGTCGGGATCGTGCGGCTGGACGACGAATCGAACCGCAAGGGCATGCGCATCGTCGTCGAGCTGGCGCGCAATGCGACGCCGCAAGTGGTGCTCAACCAGCTCTACAAGCAGACGCCGCTACAGTCGAGCTTCGCCTTCAACATGCTCGCGCTCGTACCGGTTCGCCGCGGCGACAAGATGGAGCACACGACGGGCGCGACGTCGCCGCTCGAGCCGCAAGTGCTCAGCCTGCGCGACATCCTGTCCCACTTCATCGACCACCGCAAGGAAGTCGTCGAGCGGCGCACGCGCTACGAATTGCGCAAGGCCGAAGAGCGCGCGCACCTGCTGCTAGGCTTCCTGATCGCGCTCGACAACATCGACCGCGTCATCACGATCATCCGCGAGAGCGACACCGTCGAGGTCGCGCGCGAGAAGCTCATCGCCGAACCGTTCGTGCTGTCCGACGCGTTCCGCCGCATGGCCGGTCCGGCCGTCGGCGACGACTTCCTGCTCGATACGCGGCAGGCCGCCGCGATCGTCGACATGCGCCTGCGCACGCTCGTCGGGCTCGAGCGCCAGAAGATCCAGGACGAGTACGGCGAGCTGCGCGCGACCGTCGCCGACCTCACCGACCTGCTCGCGAAGCCGGCGCGCATCCTAGGCGTCGTGCGCGAAGAGACCGTCGACCTCAAGAAGCGGCTGGGCGACCCGCGCCGCACGCCGGTCGAAGCGCTCGAGGGCGAGCTGTCGATCGAGGACATCATCGCCGATACCGAGGTCGTCGTCACCGCGACGGTCGGCGGCTACATCAAGCGCGTGTCGGTCGACACGTTCCGCGCGCAGAACCGCGGCGGCCGCGGCGTCATCGGCATCTCGAACCTCAAGAAAGAAGACGTCGTCCGTAACTTCTTCGTCGCGACGACGCACCAGTACGTCCTGTTCTTCACCAATAAGGGCCGCGCGTTCCGGCTGCGCGCGTACGAGATCCCCGACTCGACGCGCCAGGCGCGCGGCACCGCGCTCGTCAATTTGCTGACGCTGCCGCCGGGCGAGATCGTGACCGCGCTGTTCCCGGTGCGCGCGTTCGATACCGAGGAATATCTCGTGATGGTGACGCGCCGCGGCGTCATCAAGAAGTCCAAGCTCGCGGAGTTCGAGAACGTGCGCCGCAACGGCTTGATCGCGATCGGGCTCGACGACGACGATGAGCTGCTCGCCGTCGACCTGAGCAGCGGCGACCGCGACATCATCCTCGCGACGCACGACGGGATGGCGATCCACTTCAACGAGCGGGACGTGCGGCCGATGGGCCGCCCGGCGCGCGGCGTCAAGGCGATGACGCTGGCGAAGGGCGATGAGGTCGTCGCAATGGACGTCATGGAAGACGACCGCAGCGAGGTGCTGATCGTCACGTCGAAGGCGTTCGGCAAACGCACGCCGATCGAGGAGTACCGCCATATCACGCGCGGCGGCAAAGGCGTCAAGGCGTTCGCGAAGGAGAAAGAGATCGGCCACGTCGTCGACCAGATCTTGGTCGATCCCGAGGACGAGCTCTTGATGATCACGTCCGGCAATCAGGTGATCCGCATCCCGGTGAGCCAGATCAGGCGCGCGGGCCGTTCCACCAAAGGCGTCCGGCTGCAGCGGCTCGCCGAAGGCGACGAAGTCATCGCGATCGCGAACCTGGGCGTGCTGTCGAAGCGCGTCGCCGACATCGCGGGCGAGGAGCCGCCCAAGGCGTAGGTTACTTGACGGACGTTGCGTCCACGTAGTCGCCGACGCGCGGGGTGCCGTTGCCGACGACGGTGGCCGCGACGTACCGGCGGTTGATCTCCACGACGACGAGCTGGATGGGCGCGTGCGGGTGCGCGTTGCGGTCCGCGTAGTCGCGCAGGACTTGGTTGATGACGAACCCGTCGGCGCCGTCGAGATAGATCGTTCCGTCGACGATGGTCGCGATCCGCGCGGTCCGCGCGGTCGGCGCGACCGGGGGGGCGAGCACGAGCGGCTCGTGCGCGAGCGAAATCTGCACCGCGCGCTGCCACATCGTGGCGGCGACCGCGACGTCGCCCTCTCCGCGTGCGGATTCGGTTAGCGGCTCGCTCTCGACGCGGATCGTCTTGGTCGGCGCGACGACGCCGGTCACGCAGTTGCGCACGGTGATTCGCGCGATGCCGTACGCGCGGTCGGTGTCCTGCGCGAAGCCCGGCAGCCGCATCGCGCGGTCGAACGTCGCGAACACCGCGTACGCCGCGTGCGCGCTGCGGCAGCGCGCCTCGTCCGGCAGCGCGGTGCCGTCCTCGGCGAAGACCGTGCGCGCGCCGACGTAGTCGACGACCAGCTTGCGCCACAGCGCGCCCGGCATCGTCCGCTGCGCGCTCTCGCCGACGTCCGCGACCACCAGAAC
>JALZBE010000626.1 GCA_030947665.1 Vulcanimicrobiota bacterium
TCCGCGTGCGCGAGGCGCGCACGAAGCTCCTCGGCATCACCGTCAGCGTCGGGCGCACCGGCGTGCTCAATCCGAACGCGGTGCTCGAGCCGGTGCAGATCGGCGGGACGACCGTCGCCAACGCGACGCTGCACAACCAGGACTACATTCGCGCGAACGACATCCGCGTCGGCGACATGGTCACGGTGGTGCGCGCGGGCGACGTGATCCCGCGCGTCGTCGGCCCCGTGCTAGAGCTGCGCGAAGGCGATCCGCCCGAGTACACGCTGCCGGACCACTGCCCGGTGTGCGGCGCGGACGTCGACCACCCCGAGGGCGAGCCGATGGCGCGCTGCACCAACGCGTCGTGCCCCGCGCAGCTCGTCGAGCGCATCCGGCACTTCGCGTCGCGCGGCGCGATGGACATCGAAGGCATCGGCGACCAGCTCGCCGCGTCGCTGATCGAGAGCGGCTTGGTGCACGACGTCAGCGCGATCTACGCGCTCGACATGGAGAAGCTACTGACGCTGCCGCGCATGGCGGAGAAGTCGGCGTCCAACGTGCTCGCCGCGATCGAGGGCTCGAAGTCGCGCGGCCTCGCGCGGCTGTTGTCGGGGATGGGGATTCGGTTTGTCGGCGCGCAGAATGCCGCCATCCTCGCGCGCGACTTCGGCTCGATGGAGGCGCTCGCCGACGCGACCGAGGAACAGCTCATCGCGAGCGAAGGGATCGGCGTGGAGATCGCGCGCAGCGTCGTGCTGTTCTTCGCGCAGGCGCCGAACCGTGACATGATCGCGCGCTTGAAGAAGGCCGGTGTCGACATGACGGCGCCGCTGCGCCCGCGCGAACCGGTGGGCGTGCTGGCGGGCAAAACGCTCGTGCTGACGGGCACGCTGCCCAACCTCACGCGCGACGAAGCGGCGGAGCTCATCGTCGCGGCAGGCGGCAAAGTATCGTCGTCGGTGTCGAAAAAGACCGACTACGTCGTAGCCGGTGACGAAGCGGGCAGCAAACTCGCGAAAGCGGAGACCCTCGGCATCACGATCCTCGACGAAGCGGGACTCCGCGAGCTGCTCGAATCGGGCGGCTGAGGCTCAGTGCGGATGGCGCAACCGCAGCGCGTACCACGCGGTCGTGTCGGCGCGTCAAGAGCACGCCCGGGTTTTCGGCTGAATTCGTCCGTTAAGTAATGCGCTGCACTGTATCGTCTTGCGGCTCGACGACGGATGCTTCGCCGAGCGCGTCCGCGACGTCGCGCGCGACGACGCCGCGCGGACGTCGCGCGAGCGCGGCATGGCCCGCGCGGCCGTGCCAGTATGCGCCCGCGCGCGCGGCGTCGAGCGGCGAGAGACCCTGTGCGAGCAGGGTTGCGATCGCGCCTGTCAGCACGTCGCCCGTGCCGGCGGTCGCGAGCGCGTTCGTTCCGGTCGGGTTGACGTGCGTGACGTCGCGCCCCGCGATCAGCGTGGTGCGGCCTTTGAGCAGCGTCGCGATGCCGTGCTCGTCCACGAAAGCGCGCACGCGCGCAAGGCGTTCGCCCGGCGCGATCGTGCCTTTGCCGCTGATGCGCGCGAACTCGCCCGCGTGCGGCGTGATCACGAGCGGTTTGTCGCGGTAGGCGTCCAGCCGTTTCGCGAGGTGGTACAGCGCGCTCGCATCGGCGACGACGGGCAGCGCGCTTCCGCCGATCACGCCGTTGACGATGGTCCCGAACGCGTCGGACAACCCGAGCCCCGGCCCGATCGCGATGCTGTCGCAGCGGTTCGTCAACCCGAGGATCGTCTGCACCGCGGCGTCGGGATCGCGCTCGTCGTACGTCACCACCACTTGCTCGACGAGGTGCGCGCGCAATGCAGCCGCGGCGCCTTCCGGCGCGGCCACCGTGACGTAGCCCGCGCCCGCGCGCGCCGCACCCCACGCGCAGAGCACGGCGGCGCCTGGAAATTGCGTCGATCCCGCGACGATCAGCGGCGCGCCCGCGCTGCGCTTGTCCGACTCGTCGGGACGCGCGGGCAGCAGCGCGGCGAACTCCGCGGGCGTCAGCACGTCGGTGCGCGGATCGTCGATACCGAGGGCGTCCCCGTCGCGCATCCCGATCGGCGCGCACCACAACTCTCCGGCGGCGTCACGCCCCGGTTCGAGCAGACAGCCGAGCTTCGGCCGCCCGAGCGCGATCGTCGCCGTGGCGCGAACGACGTGCTGTCCGAGCGCACCGGTGCTCGGGTCGATGCCGGTAGGGACGTCCAACGCAAGCACCGGCGAGCCGCTCGCTGCGATCG
>JALZBE010000627.1 GCA_030947665.1 Vulcanimicrobiota bacterium
CCCGGCGACCTCACCGGCGCGTTCATCGCGTTCGCGGCGACGGACGACGACGCGACCAACGCGGCGATCGCCGCCGACGCGCGCGCGGCCGGCATCCTGGTGAACGATGCTTCGGACGTCGAGCGAGGCGACTTCGCGACGCCCGCCGTCCACCGGTCCGGCCCGCTGACGGTCAGCGTCGATTCCGGCGGCCTGTCGCCGTCGTTCACCAAGCGCATCCGCGACGAGCTCGCGCTGCAATTCGACGCGCGCTATGCCCGTGCCGCGGCAACGCTCGGCGCTTTGCGCGAGCGGGTGCAGACCGTCGTTCCGCTCGAGCAGCGAGCGGCCGTGATGAAGCACTTCGCCGCGCGCGACGTCGACGAGCTCGCGACGATGAAGGCCGGCGCGGTGGAGCACGAGGTGGAGCGGGCCGCCGACACGCTGGCCGGGGTCATCCCCGCGCAGACCGAGCCGCTTGTGTGCGCCACGCGCTCCAGCCTGCTTGCGATGACTCAGGCACGCATCGTGATGTCGGTGCTGGCGAAAGCGGGGCTGCCTTCGACGGTCCTGGAGGTCACGACGCGCGGCGACGTCGTGCAAGACCGCTCCATCGCCGCGATCGGGACAGACAACGTTTTCATCAAGGAGCTCGAGCTCGCGCTGCGGGAGGGACGCGCCGACTACGCGGTCCACTCGTGCAAGGATCTGCCGAGCACGCTCTCCGAGGACATGACCCTGGCCGCCGTCACCGCCCGCGAGGACGCCCGCGACGTGTATTGCTCCGAGCGCTATCCCGCGTTCGCCGACGTGCCGCCGGGCGCGCGGGTCGGGACGTCGTCGCCGCGCCGGCGCGCGCAGTTGCGGTCGCTGCGGCCGGATCTGGTATATGACGACGTACGCGGCAACGTCGACACGCGGCTGCGCAAGCTGCGCGACGGCGATTACGCCGCGATCGTCCTCGCCGCCGCGGGGCTGAACCGGCTCGGCGTGCGCGCGACGTACACCGTTCCGTTCGCGATCGACGTGCTCACGCCGGCGGTCGGCCAGGGCGCGCTCGGGATCGAAACCCGGGCCGGCGACGGGCTCGGGTCTCGGCTCGACGCCGTCGTCGGCGACCCGCAGGCCTCGATCGCCGTGCGCGCCGAGCGAGCCTTTTTGCGTACCGTTCACGGCGGCTGTCAGGCGCCCGTCGGGTGCTACGCGACGTGGTCCGACGGCCGGTTCACCGTGGTCGGCGTCATCGCCGCCCCGGACGGTAGCCAGGTGCTGCGCGCGGAGCGCGACGCCGTGATCGGGATCGCCGAACTCGCGTCGGCCGAAGCTGTCGCCGTCGCGCTCGCTCACGATCTGCTCGCCGACGGCGGCACCGCGCTGCTGGGCGGCGGGCCGCTCACGGGCCGCGTGTTTCTGCTGCCGCGCACGCAGGACCGGCCCAGCCGGATCGCGCCGGCCCTGCGCGACGCTGGGGCCGAGGTCGTCGAAGCTCCCGACAGCGTGACTGCTACCGAAGCGCTCGGCGGCCGCGTGCCTAGCGTGATCCTGTTCCCGTCGTCGGGTTCGGTCAGCGCGATCACCGACTATCTCTCCGGCCTGCGCGGCGGCGGACACCGGCCGCTGGTCGCGGCGATGGGCGCGTCGTCGTCGGCGACGGCGGGCGAGCACGGCTGGCCGCCGGACGTCGTCGCACCGTCGCCCGAAGTCGGCGCGTTCGTGCAGAGCGTGACGCGTTTCGTGTTGGAAAACGGCGCATGAACATCACCCGGCGCACCTCCCTGGTCGCGCGGCCCCGGCGGCTGCGCTCGAGCGCCGCGATGCGCGCGCTCGTGCGCGAGACGCAGATCAACCGCGACGGCCTCGTGCAGCCGCTGTTCATCGTGGAAGGCGAAAGCGTTGTGCAGCCGATCGGCTCGATGCCCGGCGTGTCGCGCTACTCCGTCGACACGGTCGTGCGCGAGTGCCGCGAGCTCGACGCCGTGGGCGTGCGCGCCGTGCTGCTGTTCGGCATCCCCGACGCCGCGCAGAAAGACGCGAACGCGACGATCAACCACGACCCCAACGGGATCGTGCAGCGCGCCGCGCGCGCGATCAAGGACGCGCTCCCGAAGCTGCTCGTGATCGCAGACCTCTGCAACTGCGAGTACACCGACCACGGACACTGCGGCATCCTCGATCCGTCCGGCGACGTCGACAACGACCGCACGCTCGACGTGCTCGCGAAGACGGCACTCACGTACGCGCGGGCCGGCGTCGGCATCGTCGCGCCGTCCGACATGAT
>JALZBE010000628.1 GCA_030947665.1 Vulcanimicrobiota bacterium
GCTGGAAAACGAAGCCGTCCACATCGGCGAGCACGCGCTCTACATGGCGTCGGCGCTGATCTTTTGGACGCCGCTGCTCGCCGTCGCGCCGGCGCCGCACGCGCCGCCGCACCCCGTGCGCCTGCTAGCGCTCTTCCTCGCGCTGCCGATGAGCGCGTTCCTCGGCTTCGCGTTCTACGTCACGCAGCACGCGCTCTACGCGCACTACGCCGGCAAGCCCGGCGCGCTCGACGATCAGATGAACGCGGGCGCGGTGATGTGGCTCGCGGGCGCGGGACCGCTGCTCGTCGCGCTGCTGTGGTGCGTCGCGGATTGGGGCGCGCGCGAGCGCAGGCTGGAGTCGATCGTCGACGGAGGCTCCGTCTGATGTTCCTCGCCGCCGCGGCAGCGGGCGCGATGCTCTACACGCAGTACTGCTCGTCGTGTCACGGCACCGACTTGCGCGGCGGCGTCAACGCGCCGTCGATTCGCGGCGTCGGCGCGGCGAGCGTCGACTTCTGGGTCGGCACCGGCCGCATGCCGGCGGCGGTACCGTGGATCGAGGAAGGGCACCGCGACACGCAGTTCACGCAAGACCAGATCAAAGCGCTCACCGCGTACGTGACGTCGGTCGCACCGGGAGGTCAGCCGATCCCGGTCATCGACGCGACCGGCAACGCAAAGAACGGCCGCAAGCTGTACGAGCAGAACTGCGAACACTGCCACGGCGTGTTCGCCGAAGGCGCGTCCATCGGCTCCAACGAGTGGGCGCCGTCCCTGCACGCGGCGAGCATCGTGCAGCTCGCCGAGGCGATTCGCATCGGCCCCGGCCAGATGCCGGTGTTCGGCGAGAAGCAACTAGGCCAGGGTGAGCTCAAAGACGTCGTTGCCTACGTATGGTCGCTCGACGGCGAGACCGCGCAGCAGGCGGTACCGCTGCGCAGCAGCGGCCCAGTGCCGGAAGGGTTGTTCGGCTGGCTCGCGGTGGCGCTCCTAAGCGTGTTCGCGTTCGCGTACTCGCGCGGCGCGAAGGACCGCTAGCAGTCGTCCCATGAGGCGCGCGCAGCTCCTGACATCACGGTGTCAGGAGCGTCTTGCTACGTATGCGGTGCATACCGCAACGACACCGCAAGGAGCACCTCATGTCCGATCCCGCCGTCGTCACCGTGCCCGCCACCGCCGTCACCTGGTTCGAGATCCCCGCCGCCGACCTGGCGCGCGCCCGGCGCTTCTACGAGACGATCCTCGAATCGCCGCTGCGCGCCGAAAACTTCGCCGGACAAAGCGCTCGAGGTGTACCTCGCGCGGGTTCGCGCGCAGCCCTAAGTCAGCCGCGGTCGTCGCGCAGATACGCGTCGGAACCGTTGAGCCAGTCTTCCCGCGGCGGCGAGAACACGTCGATGTCGATCGTGTCTTCGAGCGCATACGCCGAGTGCGGCGTGTTGGACGGAATCACGAGCACCTCGCCCGCGTGCACGACGACTTCGCGTTCACCGTTCTCGCCGAGCTTGAATTGCAGCGCGCCCGACGTGATGTAGGTGATCTGCTCGTTATGGTGCGCGTGCTTGGGGACGAGCTCGCCCTTCGCCAAGCGCACCTCGGCGATCATCATCGAGTCGCCGGTGATGAGCCGGCGCGTGATCGACCCCTTGAGCTTCTCCGCGGTCATGTCGTCCCAGCGGTAGTGGGTCGGCGCTTTCGTGTCCAGCATCGGGCCTACTTCGCGGCCGAACTTGCCGAGCCTGGCGAGTCGTTCGCGGCCATGAACGGGCGCACGATCTGCGTGAACCCGTCCGGCCGTTCGAACCAGGTGAAGTGGCCCGCGCGCGAGATGATCGCTTCCTTTGCGCACGGCACGAGGTGACCGACTTCTTGAACGCCGGGATCGCCGTACGGATCAGCCGCGCCGAACACGATCAGCGACGGCGGACACGGCCCGTTCAGGATCGTGAGATGCGGCTCGAGCACGATGTCGAACGTCACGGGATCGTTGACGTCGACGTGATCGAAGACCTTGTCTTTTGCCATCGGCGCCACGAACTGCGGGATTCGAGCCGGCGCGTAGAACAGCGTCGGAAGCTCGGCCCGATCGCACGCCTCGCTCGGCCGCATCGATGCGCACGCGAGCCGAGCCTTGCGGCGTTGCCGCGGCTCGAGCTTCGCGAGCATCGACGGCGTGATCGGCAACCACGAACGCACGTCGTTGCCCCCCGCGTCCAGCAAGACGAGCGCCCGCACCGTGGACGGGTGGCGCGCGGCATACGCCAGCGCGAGATA
>JALZBE010000182.1 GCA_030947665.1 Vulcanimicrobiota bacterium
CGCCCGCCACGGCGGCGGCGAGAACGAAGCAACCGAAACTGTTGCTGCACGGCTCGCCGAGCTGACTGGCGACCTGCCCCGGGCACGCACGCTGCTTGGCCGCGCAACGCGCCGCGTCGACGCCGTCTACGGCATCCCCAACGAGCGCCGCGCCTGGTTCCACGTCCGCAGCGGCGAGCTCGCATTCGAAGCGGGCGACACCGACGCCGCGCTGCGCGAAGAGCACACCGCGCTCGACCGCTTCCCCGACGACGTCCAGGCGCTGACCGACGGCGCACGGTTCTCCGCCGCTCTGGGCCACTGGGACGAAGTCCGGGCGAACGCGGAGCACGCCGTGCGCCTCACCCCGTCACCCGAGAACCTCGGCTTGCTCGCCGACGCGCAGGAACACCTCGGCAAGGCCGCCGCGGCCGGTGCGACTCGCGACGAGATCGCCGCCGTCGAACGGATCGGCAACGCCCAGCACCTGGTCGACCGCCTGCTGGCGCTCGAGTACGCCGACCACGGCACCCGGCTGGAGGACGCCTACGCCATCGCGCGGCGCGAGTTGGCGGGCCGCGACGACGTCTTCGCCGAGGACACCCTGGCCTGGACCGCCGCCCGCGCCGGGCACTGGGCGCAGGCCCGGGCCGCTGCAGCACGGGCGACGGAGTGGAACACCGCCGACCCGCGGATCTGGTACCACGCCGGCGTGATCGCCGAGCAAGCCGGCGATCGCGGCCGGGCCGTAGCATGCTACGGCCACGCGCTGGGCCTGAACCCGCATTTCGCCGCCGGATTCGCCGACGACGCCCGAGCGCGAATCAGCCGCCTCAGCGGCTAATTCGAAAAAGAAGAACGCCGCCGTCGATCACCCCCGGGGTGTAGACGAGACGCGCTTCGGTGTGGAAAAGCACATCTCGCAAGGATGATCGGCGACGGCGTCGGCCGCTATGCGTTGCGCTCTTCGTCGAACGATCGAACGCGAAGTTCGAAGTTCGTTCGGCGACAGGCGCACGACAGCGGACGGCTGAGCCGCATACCCGGCTCGTGGTGCTGGCAGCCTCCCTCGGAGTGCTGCGCTTCGCGGTGCCCGCAATCCGGACACGTGATATTTTTCGATGTCGAGCGCACCGGGCTGCCCCACGCCGCGATGGACTGTTTCATCTGCTACCGATGCTGACGGACGGCTGACGTGAAAACCACCGACCGATCGTACTAGTTTTCGGCACGTTTGCGCGGTAAGGTACGCGCGAATTTTGCACGAGCCACTATACTGCACCGAGATAGGTACGATCGTACTTATCTCTCAGCGCGCTGTGCTTCACAAAGGTGATTCGAAGTGTTGGTAGTTTTTGCGATTTTCTTTGCGCTATTCGGTAGTCCGAATGTATCAAATCATACGGGTGGCTTCGGCGGTCCACACGTCCAAGGGCAGCCTCCGACCGCGTTCGACGGCATGTCCGGCGTGCCCACTGCGAACGACGGAATGTCCGGCGTGCCCACCGCCACGACGCCGAAGCCTCCGGTCGCCCCGCCGGCGGCCACGCCTGGACCAATGGCCGACGGCATGTCGGGGATCCCGACGTAACGGGAATCTCCTCGACGCAGCGAACCGTCAGGACGGCAGGGTGTGCGGGAGGTGCCCCGGTACGGGCGCCTCCTTGTCGTTCCCGGGAGGACGTTTCGCCGACAGCTCTTCGAAAGCGCGCCGAAAGGCGTGTAACGGTTCAGGATGCGATGCGAGCGTGGTTCGCGGGCGCGTTCGAACGCTGCTTAGAACTGTGCGCCGCGGCGCGTCCCCGCGACGCCGAATCGAAGATGCACCTCGCGCTCATCACGGCGCGCGCGATGCTGCGTCTCGAGCGACTCGACGATGCGCTGACCGTGCTGCGCGACGCGGCGTCCATACCGTGCAAGACCGACGAGTCAATGACGGTCCGCATGCTCACCGGCGCGACGTACGTGCGTCGCGGCGATGTCGCGCACGGCCTCGAGGTTCTCATAAAGGCGCAAGCCGACGCTGCAGGCGCGCACCGGACGATTCAGTCCGAGATTGCCCTCAACGTCGCCCTCGCCCGGTACCGCCTCGGGGAATATGACGATGCCGAGCGTGCGCTGAGTGCCGTTGAGTCCGACGCCGACATCGTCTACGCGCGTTCGCTCGAATACCGCGGGCGGTTGGCCTTCGCCCGAGCAGATGCTGAACGCGCCACGGCGTTCTTCGCCGGCGCGCTGCAAGCGCTCGATCGTTGCCGGCATTACGATCGGTTTCTGGAAGCGACTTGCATTCGCGCGCTGGCGCATCTCGCCGTGGAGCGCTTGGATCGCCATACCTGGGTGAGCGTCGAAGAGCGCCGCGCGCGCATGGATTGGTCCGCCGCGGAGCTCGCACCAGCCCGGTTTTGGATCTCGTATTGCGCGGCCACGTTCGCGTCTGACGTACAGGGCAATCCCCTCGCGGCCGCGCGTGAAGCCCGCGAAGCCGAGCGCATCGCACCGAGCCCGGCGTACCGGGTGCAGGCAGAATGCAAACGATCCGCCATCGCACGCTGCGCCGGCGAGCCGCTGTCGCAGCGCGATCACGTCGAAGCGGCAGCGGAAATCTACGCGACGCTGAAGCCGTTGGAACTCTCGGGCGACGAAGCCATCATCCCGCTGATCCTCGCCGAAGAGCTGGCGCACGCGAACTCCGCCGGCGAGGCGAGATCCGCGTTCGACACCTTCATAAAGTCCGCGCGAACTTCACCGCTGCAATGGATGCGGAGGTGGCCGACGACCTATGCGCACCAGCGTCTCGTTGAAGCGACGATACTCGAGTGCGTGGGTGAGCGGCGCAGCGCCATTCGCCGGTACGAAGAGGCGTTCGAACTCTACGCGAAGCTCGGTTACAAGCGCCGCGCCGTCATGGCCGCGCTCGGTCTTTCCCGGCTGGGCGCGACACCGGACGCCAGCAAATACGTGGAAGTTCACACACGACGCCTTTCCGCGCAGTCGTGGCTGCGGCGCGAAGCTCGCGCTTCGAACGAACGTACGCTGCGCCTCACGACGGTGCAGCGAGAAGTGCTCGCGCTGATCTGCCAGGGAAAATCGAACCCGGACATCGCTGCGTCGCGCAAACGGTCGCTGCACACCATCCGCAACCTCGTCGCGCGGCTGTTCGTGATCTTCGCGGTGTCCAGCCGCGAAGAGCTCGCCGTCGAGTGCGTGCGGCGCGGGCTCTACGCGCCGAAATAGTCCGCAGGCCGCGCCCGCAGCATCCTACGCGACGAGGTCGAGGAACGGGCGGATGTCGGCTTCGACGACGTCCATCCCGACGCCGCGCACGTTCCAGCGCTCGTCGTGGAAGTCCGAGCCCGCGGTCATCACCAAGTTGTAGCGGCTAGCCTTCGCGCGGTAGTGCGCGGTCTGCTGCGTGGTGTGGGTGCCGTAGAACACTTCCAGTCCGGCCAGCCCCTGCTCGGCCAGGTCGTCGAGGATCGTTTCGTCCTTGAGCCGGCCGGGGTGTGCGAGCACTGCCACGCCGCCGCTCGCGCGCACGACTTCGATCGCCTCGCGCGGCGTGATGTGCAGCGACGGCGCGTAGCCGGGTTTCCCGCGCGAGAGCAGCTCGTCGAACGCCGTTTGCACGTCGCGGATCATGCCGTTGCGCACGAGCGCCTTCGCCACGTGCGGCCGCCCCAGCGCGTGGCCGCCGCCGGACTCCGCGAGCACGTGCTCGACGGTGACGGGGTAACCGGCGCGATTCAGCCCGCCGACCATCACGTCGACGCGGTCGCGGCGGTGGTTGCGGTTGCGCTCGACGACCTCGGCGAGCGGCGACGGGCCGGTCGGGATCCGGTAGCCCAGGATGTGGACGTCGCTGCCGTCCCACGTCGTGTTGATCTCGATGCCGGTGATCACGTGCTGCCCCGGGGCGTCGACCGCGTCGTATGCGCGGGTCGTGTCGTGATCCGTGATCGAGAACCACGACACGCCACGGGCGCGCATCTTCGCCACGAGCTCGGCCGGCGAGAGGGACCCGTCGCTTTCGTGCGTGTGGGAGTGGAAGTCGACCGTCACTTAGTCCGGTTTCGCTGCCGCCAGCGGCCGCCGCTCCACGAGCAGGCGGATCGCGGTGCGCACGTTGCCGTCGATCTCGACGTCGGTGAACTCCGGCACGCACACGAGGTCGAGCTCGTTCGGGCGCAGGTAGGAGCGCGCGATCGCGATCGCCTTGACTGCCTGGTTGATCGCTCCCGCGCCGATCGCTTGGAGTTCGGCGGCGGGTCCTTCGCGCAGAACGCCGGCGAGCGCGCCGGCGACGGAGTTCGGGTTGGAATGAGCAGACACTTTGAGGACACCCGCCGCGGGCGTCCTCTGTGGCTCGATCATGCTAGGCCTCGAAGATTGATGCGTTTGACGTCGAGCGCACGTCCGGTAGCGACGTCAATGGTCGCGACTGCCGCGCAAAATTGTCGTGTACCCGTTTTCTGGACGGCGAAGCGCTCGGATACCGCATTGGTAAAACGCTCCAGAACCGCTGTGGATTCCATCCCGATCACGCCGTCCGACGGCCCGGTCATCCCCACGTCGGTGAGGTAAGCGGTCCCGCCGGCGAAGATCTGCTCGTCCGACGTTTGGACGTGCGTGTGCGTCCCGTACAGCAGCGACACCGTTCCGTCGAAGAAGCGCCCCAGCGCCATCTTCTCCGAAGTCGCCTCGGCGTGGACGTCGACGACGATCACCTTCGTCCGCGCGCGAAGCTCATCGACGTGCTCGCGGCCGACCCGGAACGGGTCGTCCACCGGCGGCATGAAGACGCGCCCCATCACGTTGACCACGCCGACGGTCACGCCGTTGGCGGCGGTGAACGTCCCGGCACCGCGCCCCGGCAGTGAGGGCGGGTAGTTCGCGGGCCGCAGGATGCGGTCGGTCTCGTCGAGCTCGCGGCGGAAGTCACGCTTGTCCCAGATGTGGTTGCCCGACGTGATGAAGTCGACACCCGCCGCGAACATCTCCTCGGCGGTCGGGGTGGTCAAACCGAAGCCGCCGGCGGCGTTCTCGCCGTTTGCGATCACCGCGTCGGCGTGGTACTGCTCCCGCGCGAGGGCAAGGCGCGTCTTGAGGACGTCGCGTCCCGGCGATCCCATCACGTCGCCGACGACCAGGATGGTAACGGTGCCGGCTGCTAGGATCTGGCCCTGGCTTTCACGCGCTTGCGGGCGTGCACGAAATACACCAGCACGCGCTGCTCCTCGCGGAAACCGACCAGCCGCCGGCGCTGCGTCGGGTCGCGCAGCGCGTCGAGGGCGACCTCGACCTGCTCGTCGCGCGCGGCGGGGTCTTCGTCGAACTCCGCGCTCTCGCCGTCGCGCACGAGCCGGTCACCGTACGCGTCGGCAAACAGTGCGACCAGCAACTCGAGCTCCTCGCGCGCGAACGACGCCGCGTCGCGGGTGACGTTGACGAACGTCACCGCCGTGTCGCGATCGTACGCGAGCGCGATCTTCGACGGTACGTCACCGCGCAGATCACCGCGCAGATCGAGGAAAGCATTCACATGTTCGGAGACGCGGTCCGCAAGCGCGCGCTGCGTGGCGCGGTCGAGCCGCTCGCGCACCGCAAACGACAGCGTCAGCGTCGCGTCACCGGGATTCGACCGGACGCTGTGGAGCTCCGGGAAACGAACCAGCAGCGCCACGACCCGGTTCACGGTGTCGGCGGATTCGAAGGCGGACGGGCGCGCGGTGTGCATGTCTCTCTCTAGGCGGGCGGCGGGGAAGGGGCGGGCTTCGGGTCCGGCGGCTCGGCGGCGAGCGGGCGGGGGACGATCCTTGAACCGCCCTCGCGACGGCACCTGTCGCTGCGACCCAATGGTCGTCTGCGCCGTCCGGCCGGCGCGGCTAGTACCCTTTGGACGCTGTTGGGGGCCGGACGGTGGCGCAGGTCGGGCCGGCTTCATCCGGAACAATACGGACATGCGACCGCGTCCGGCGGCGTTCGGCCTGTGGGCCGCGCTGACGTTCTCGTGCGCCGTGCTCGTCCACGGCGTGATCCATGCCGTCGGGGCCCAAGCATTCGTGTGGGACTCGCCGGCTCACGTCGTCATGCTCGCCGTGGCGGTGGGCCTGCTCGCGGCGGTTGCCGCGCCGCTGGGCCTCGTCGGGCGGGCGCGTGAACGCCGGCGCCGGCTGGCGCTGGTGCGGGCCCGCC